>NZ_JBHVWT010000001.1:576525-592436 GCF_042882135.1 Streptomyces sp. NPDC058240 | reverse complement strand
TGGGTGTGTTACGGGGGGGGTGGAGGTTGGAGTACACCTAGCCGGAAGCCTATCACCGAGTGCAGGGCCGGGGTCCCCCCCCCCCCCCCCTGACCAGGCCCTGGGCAGTGCGCGGGCGGGTGCGCCCGGTTCGTATGCTCGGCACATGACTGAGAGCACCGACCTCGGCGCCGAGGACCGCAAGATCGTCACGCTGGCGCGCAGCGCCCGCGCCCGCAACGGTGTGCCGGAGGGCGCGGCCGTACGGGACGAGACCGGACGTACGTATGTCGCCGGCACCGTACGGCTGGAGTCGCTGAAGCTCAGCGCGCTGCAGACCGCCGTGGCGATGGCCGTGGCCAGCGGGGCCATCTCCCTGGAGGCGGCCGCGGTCGTCTCCGAGGCCGAGACCCCGTCGGACGAGGACCGTGCCGCGGTACGGGACCTGGGCGGCCCGGACACCCCCGTCCTGCTCGCCGGTCCCGACGGCACCCTGCGGGTCAGCGTGACGGCGGGCTGACGCGGACAACATCCGCACACCGTGTACGAACGCCCCGCAGCCGACCGGCGCGGGGCGTTCGCACACCATGTGCGGGAATCGCCGGATCTTGACAGCATCTGATGGGTCATCAGCCGAAGCGTTTCGCTCCCATTGACTTCTTCGGGGCCGGGGCCGTCAATGGGCCCCCGTCGGCGCGGAAGAGCCGCTGCGCCGCATCCGCAGGAGGGGGCTCCATGCGTCCGACCGTCCGAAGAATCAGCATGCGAAGATCCGGTGCCCGAAGACGGCCGGGGCACGGCCGCCGCTGGGCCGCCGCGCTGGGTGTCGGCGCGCTCGTCGTGGCCGGGGGAGGGGGGCTCGCGGGCCCCGCGCAGGCCATGGCCACCGCCTCGGTGCCGGTGGACTTCCCCACCCACTGCATCCCGCCCGCCATCGCGGGCATCCCGCCGATCGACGGGACGACGAAGGCCGAGATCACCGTCGACAACGCCGCCCCGGAGGTGGGCGACACGGTCACGGTCACCTACACCGTCGTCGAAGCCGCCGCGAGCAACCCGGTCGATCTGGCGCTGCCCGCCGACATCATGACGCCGACCGGCAAGGTCACGGTCGGCGGTGCGCAGAGCGCGAGCGTCACCGTCGCGGGCCCGAAGAAGAACGACCCGGTACCCGGCAAGGGCGCCTTCCCGTCGTTCTCGATGACCGGCACCTTCACGGTCACCGCGCCCGGACAGATCACGCTGTCGCCCGGCGACTACAACATCCACACCAGCTACATCATGGAGCTGGACACCCCCTGCACGGTGACGGACCCGCCCGCACCCGTCTCCGAGACGATCATCGCGACGGACGGCGGCGGCCAGGTCAACGAGCGCGCCATCCAGCTCGGCGCCGCGTCCGGCAAGGCGGGCGACACGGTCACCGTCACCGGGTCGAAGTTCACCCCGGGCGCGGACATCACCCTCGCCGGCCGGGCCGGTGACGCACCGACCGCCGACACGGCCACCGCCAAGGCGGACGGCTCCGGCGGCTTCAGCGGCCGGCTCACTGTCGACGACCCGGCGACCACCGGCATCGTCGCCTACGAGGGCGCCGGCTGGGACCCGGCCAAGGGCGCGGGCCCGCAGGCCTACACCGTCACCGGTGGCGGCGGGGAGATCCCGGACGGCAGCCAGAAGCTCAACGCCTCCGTCAAGGCGGGCACGCTCTCCATGGTCCAGGCCGGGGACACCGTCGAGATGTCGGCGGTCGACTTCGGCCGCGGCGGCGCCTCCCGGGGCTCCCTGCAGACGGTGACGGTCGAGGACTTCCGCGGCGGCCCCGCGGGCTGGTCCCTGACCGGAAAGGTCACCGACTTCAAGGGCCCCGGCGGCGCGACGATCGGCGCGTCCGCACTCGGCTGGACGCCGGTCTGCGCGACGAAGGCCGGCAGCCCGAGCACCTGTGCGGCGGGTTCCGGGGGACCGGTCGGCAGCGCGGGCGCCACGCTGGCGTCCACGCCGAACGGGACCGTCACCGGCGGCGAGTTCACCGTCGACGCCCGGCTCGCGCTGAACGTACCGGCGTACACCGCCCCCGGCGCGTACTGCGGCGTGCTCACCCTCACCCTCACGTGACCGAGCGGTCCCGACCGACCGGCGGACCGGGCGCGCACCCGCCCGGGCCGCCCGTACCGACCACCACCCGGGGGTACCGCACCGTGCGCACCATCTACCTGCTCCTGCTGACCGGCGCCCTCCTGCTGATCGGCGCGCCCGCCGCCCACGCCGCGGACAACGGCAGCTGGTCGGTCTACCCGGCCACCGAACGGGCCGGTCAGCGCCCGTACTTCTACCTCTCGGCCGACCCCGGCGCCACGCTCCACGACAAGGTCACCGTCACCAACAGGACGGACCGGCCGCAGACCTTCCGGCTGTACGCGGCCGACGCGTACAACACCGCCCGCGACGGCGGGTTCGCCGTCCGGGCCCGCGACGAGCGGCAGCGCTCGGTCGGCGCCTGGGCGAGGACCGGCCGCGACCGGGTCACCGTGGAGCCGCACGGCTCGGTCACCGTCCCGGTCACCATCACCGTCCCCGAGAACGCCGAACCGGGCGACCACCCCGGCGCGCTCGTCGCACTCGACGAGCGCGTCGACCCCGCCGACGCCGGTGCCGTCGCCGTGGGCGTCCGGAAGGCGGTCGGCGCCCGGATCTATCTGCGGGTGAACGGACCGACCGTGCCCGCGCTCTCCGTGGACGACATCCGGGTCGAGCACACCCAGCCGCTGGTCCCGGGCACCGGGCGGAGCCGGGCCGTCATCTCGTACACGCTCCACAACCGGGGCAATGTCACCCTCAGCCCCAAGGTCGCCCTCAAGGCCGAGGGGCTCTTCGGCCGCACCCTGCTCGCCCGCGACCTGAAGCGGATCCCCGCCGAGCTGCTGCCCCGCCAGGAGGTCCGGCTGACCGAGCAGTGGGCCGGCGCGCCCCAGCTGGAATGGGGCGAGATCCGGCTGACCGCGAGCGCCCGCGAGACCCGCGAGTCCGCCGCCGTCCCGTACTTCGCCGTGCCCTGGCTGATGGCCGGGATCCTGCTGGTGATCGTCGGCGGGGGTACGGGGGTGTGGATACGGGCCCGTCGGAGCCGTGCCCGCACCGCCTGAGAGGACATCCGACAGGCCCCGCCGCGGCCCTTGGTGCGGCGAGGCCGCCGGGATCGGGGACAATGGGCGCCATGAGCGTTCGACCTGACACAGAAGCCGCTGCGCAGCAGGCCGCCGGCAAAGCCCCCCACCGGGCCGGTTTCGCCTGCTTCGTGGGCCGCCCCAACGCGGGCAAGTCCACCCTCACGAACGCTCTGGTCGGCCAGAAGGTGGCGATCACCTCCAACCGGCCGCAGACCACCCGGCACACCGTGCGGGGCATCGTGCACCGCGCCGACGCGCAGCTGATCCTGGTCGACACTCCCGGGCTCCACAAGCCGCGCACACTGCTGGGCGAGCGGCTCAACGACGTCGTACGGACCACCTGGGCCGAGGTCGACGTCATCGGCTTCTGCCTGCCCGCCGACCAGAAGCTCGGCCCCGGCGACAAGTACATCGTCAAGGAACTCGCGGGCATCAAGAAGACCCCGAAGATCGCCATCATCACCAAGACCGACCTGGTCGACTCCAAGCAGCTCGCCGAACAGCTGATCGCCGTTTCCCGCCTCGGCGAGGAGCTCGGCTTCGAGTGGGCGGAGATCATCCCGGTCTCCGCGGTCAAGGACACCCAGGTCGGTCTGCTGGGTGACCTGATCGCCCCGCTGCTCCCGGAGAGCCCGCCGCTCTACCCGGAGGGCGACCTCACCGACGAGCCCGAGATGGTCATGGTCGCGGAGCTGATCCGCGAGGCCGCGCTCGAAGGCGTACGGGACGAGCTGCCGCACTCCATCGCGGTCGTCGTCGAGGAGATGCTGCCGCGCGAAGGCCGCCCGGCGGACAAGCCGCTGCTCGACATCCACGCCAATGTCTACATCGAGCGCCCCAGCCAGAAGGGCATCATCATCGGCCCGAAGGGCAAGCGGCTGAAGGATGTCGGCACGAAGTCGCGCAAGCACATCGAGGCACTGCTCGGCACACCGGTCTTCCTGGACCTCCATGTGAAGGTCGCGAAGGACTGGCAGCGCGATCCCAAGCAGCTGCGCAAGCTCGGCTTCTGAGCCGGGCCGCGGGGACCCGGGCCGCAAGGACCCGGGCCGCGGGGGAGCCGGTGACCCGGGTCACCGGGAGACCGGCCTCACGCGCCCTCCTTCAGGACGCGTGAGACCAGTGCCCGCTGGGCGTCGGTCAGCCTCGGGTCCGCACAGTGGACCGTCCGGTCGCCGACCGTGATCCGGTACCGGAAGCCGTCCGGCACACCCCTGGGAGGCGTGTCGTGGCCCGCGGCCAGCGCCGATTCGGCCAGTGCCTCCCATTCCGGGGCGTCGTCCCGCCCGGCGGTGTCGACCTCGCATCGGCGTGCGATGCCGGCGAAGCCGCCGGTCCTGCTGACCTGAATCCGCATGCGATGTCCTCCAACGCCGGACGCCCGTGCCCTACGCGGTCGGCACGCCCACTTCCGACCACGCCTTCAGGACGGCCTCGGCCTCGTCGCCCTCGCCGAAGCGGCTGCGGGCCGCGGCGACCGTCAGCCGGGCGAAGGACGCGAAGTCCGCGTCCACGGCCAGTTGACCACCTGTGAGCACATCGAACCAGAGCTGCCCGGCACGTTCCCACGCGTTGCCGCCGAGCGCCGTCGCCAGCAGATAGAACGCGCGGTTCGGGATGCCGGAGTTGAGGTGCACCCCGCCGTTGTCCTCGCTGGTGTGGATGTAGTCCTCCATCGACGCGGGCTGCGGGTCCTTGCCCAGCACGTCGTCGTCGTACGCCGTCCCCGGCGCCTTCATCGAGCGCAGCGCGACGCCCTGGACGCGGGGGGCCAGCAGCCCGGCGCCGATCAGCCAGTCGGCCTGGTCGGCGGTCTGGCCCAGCGTGTACTGCTTGACCAGGGAGCCGAAGACGTCGGACATGGATTCGTTGAGCGCGCCGGACTGGCCGTAGTAGCTCAGATTGGCGGTGTACTGGGTCAGGCCGTGGGTCAGCTCATGGCCGATCACGTCGATGGCGACGGTGAAGTCCAGGAAGATCTCGCCGTCCCCGTCGCCGAAGACCATCTGCTCGCCGTCGAAGAAGGCGTTGTTGTACTTCTCGTCGTAGTGCACGGAACCGATCAGCGGCAGTCCGTTGCCGTCGATCGAACGGCGTCCGTACGCCTTGAGCAGCAGTTCGAAGGTGGCGCCGAGTCCCGCGTACGCGCGGTTGACGCTCGCGTCCTTCGTCGGCTCCTGGCCCTCGGCGCGGACCTTGGTGCCGGGCAGCTGGGTGCGGTGGCGGCAGTCGTAGAGCGTCCGGTCGGGCTTGTCGGAGGCCTCCCCGTCGGTCGCGGGGGCGACGGGCACGGTGACGACCGTGGCCATCTGGCGGCGGGTGCGGCGGGCCGCGTCGCTCTCCAGGGTGCGACGGGAGGGTCCGGCGAGATCGGGGTTGTCGGACTGCGACAGCTTGTCGAGGACATGAGGCGGCACGATCGTGCAGAAGACGGGGTGGAACCCGTGCGGTGACTGAGGCTGCATACCGCCGACTGTGGCACCAGGTAATCGCGATGTCACTGGTTGCGATCAGGATTGACGAAATGGAGTGATCGGTCACTGTTGGGCGTTTCCTGCGCCCGGTCCCGCATACTGATACGGGACGGACGCATCAGGCGCCTCTCGGTTAGTCTCGTTGCATCATGCGTTTCGGGCTGCTTCTTCTTAGCTGCCGCGGCGAGGGCCTGTAGTCGTAGGCCGACCCCCTCCCCGCGGAGTCTGGTGTTGCAGCGACACAGTCGGCCGTCCCACTGGTTGGACCCCGAGGAGCCGTACGTCATGACCGACGCAAATCCCGCTCAGACCCCTGCTGAAACCGCTGTCGGCCGTCCTACGCCGATCACCAACGCGACTCAGCTGCAGAAGCCGTCCGGGATGCCGATCCACAAGTACGGCACCTACGAGGCCGTCGGCATCCCCGACCGCACCTGGCCGGACAAGCGGATCACCGTCGCGCCCCGCTGGCTCTCCACCGACCTGCGCGACGGCAACCAGGCCCTGATCGACCCGATGTCGCCGGCCCGCAAGCGCGAGATGTTCGATCTGCTCGTACGCATGGGCTACAAGGAGATCGAGGTCGGCTTCCCGTCCTCCGGCGAGACCGACTTCGCGTTCGTCCGCTCCATCATCGAAGAGGGTGCGATCCCCGAGGACGTGACGATCTCCGTCCTGACGCAGGCCCGCGAGGACCTGATCGAGCGGACCGTCGAGTCCGTCGTCGGCGCCCGCCGGGCCACCGTGCACCTGTACAACGCGACGGCGCCCACCTTTCGCCGGGTCGTCTTCCGCGGCTCCAAGGACGACATCAAGCAGATCGCCGTGGACGGCACGCGGCTGGTCATGGAGTACGCGGAGAAGCTGCTGGGCCCGGAGACGACCTTCGGCTACCAGTACAGCCCCGAGATCTTCACCGACACCGAGCTGGACTTCGCCCTGGAGGTCTGCGAGGCGGTCTGCGACGTCTGGCAGCCGGAGGAGGGCCGCGAGATCATCCTCAACCTGCCCGCCACCGTGGAGCGTTCGACGCCGTCCACGCACGCGGACCGGTTCGAGTGGATGTCGCGCAATCTGTCGCGCCGCGAGTTCGTCTGCCTGTCGGTCCACCCGCACAACGACCGCGGCACCGCCGTCGCCGCCGCCGAGCTGGCCGTCATGGCCGGTGCGGACCGGATCGAGGGCTGCCTGTTCGGCCAGGGCGAGCGCACCGGCAACGTCGACCTGGTCACCCTGGGCATGAACCTCTTCTCGCAGGGTGTCGACCCGCAGATCGACTTCTCGCAGATCGACGAGATCCGCCGCACCAGCGAGTACTGCAACCAGATGGAGGTCCACCCGCGCCACCCCTACGCGGGCGACCTGGTCTACACCGCCTTCTCCGGCTCCCACCAGGACGCCATCAAGAAGGGCTTCGACGCCATGGAGGCCGACGCGGCCGCCCAGGGCAAGACGGTCGACGATCTCGAGTGGGCGGTGCCGTACCTGCCGATCGACCCGAAGGACGTCGGCCGCAGCTACGAGGCCGTCATCCGGGTCAACTCGCAGTCCGGCAAGGGCGGAATCGCCTACGTCCTGAAGAACGACCACAAGCTGGACCTGCCGCGCCGGATGCAGATCGAATTCTCCCGGATCATTCAGGCCAAGACGGATGCCGAGGGCGGCGAGGTCACGCCGACGCAGATCTGGTCCACGTTCCGCGACGAGTACCTGCCCAACCCGGAGAACGCCTGGGGCCGCGTACAGCTGCGCACCGGCCAGACCACGACCGGCTCCGACGGCCAGGACACGATCACCGTCGAGGCGACCGTGGACGGTGCGGACACCGTACTGACCGGTACCGGCAACGGGCCGATCTCCGCGTTCTTCGAGGCGCTGCAGGCCATCGGCATCGACGCCCGTCTGCTGGACTACACCGAGCACACCATGAGCGAGGGCGCCAGCTCCCAGGCCGCCTCGTACATCGAGTGCGCGATCGACGGAAAGGTCCTGTGGGGCATCGGCATCGACGCCAACACCACGCGGGCCTCGCTGAAGGCGGTCGTCTCCGCCGTCAACCGCGCCACCCGCTGATCCGGCGCCCGCGAGGGCACCGGGCCGCACGGCCGAGGACCCCGTCCACCCGCATCCGGGGGGCGGGGTTCGGCCATCTCCGGGAGGTTGTGACGAGCGAGGTGCTGACGCCGCATCGTGACTGTGGTTAACATCACGTCCACACGGCAATGTTGCCGGAGGGGGCACCTCCCGTGCCCTTGGGGCTACGGGGGAGTTACGGAGGTGTGCGACGTGCGGTCAGCCCTGGGACAACGCGCCATGAAGCTGCGTATCTGCGGCATCCGCACCGTCTGGGACCCCGTCGGCGACGGGGAGTTCTTCTGCCCCGGCTGCGGCGGCGACCGCAACTACCGCCGTCTCACCGGCCGTCGGCGGTTCGTGGTGCTCGGCGTGCCGATGCTGGCGCGCGGCACCGCCGGCCCCGTCGTCGAATGCGCCGCCTGCCGGGAGCACTTCGGCACCGATGCGCTCGACCACCCCACCACCACCCGGCTCTCCGCCATGCTCCGGGACGCCGTCCACACCGTCACGCTCGGCGTCCTCGCGGCCGGCGGCACCACCTCCCGCACGGTGCTGGAGGCCGCGGCCGCCACCGTGCGCGGTGCCGGATTCGACGACTGCACCGAGGAACAGCTCTGCACGGTCGTCGAGGTCCTCGCCGCCGACACCGGCCACGGCTCCGCCTTCGACCCCGCGGCCGAGGCCTGCGGAGCGGCCCTCTCCATCGAGCTGCACGAGGCGCTGGAACCCCTGGCCCCGCATCTGGCCCCCGCCGGACGCGAATCGATCCTGCTCCAGGGCGCCAGGATCGCGCTCGCCGACGGCCCGTACGGACAGGCGGAGCGCGAGGTGCTGACCACCGTCGGCGGCGCGCTGCAGCTCTGTGCCCAGGACACGGCCCGACTGCTCGCCGAGGCCGCGCGCACCCCCTCCTGACGGCCCCGGCCCCGCCGGCCCTTCCCGTACCGGACAATGGTCGTATGAGCTTGTTCCGGGACGACGGCGTGGTGCTGCGCACGCAGAAGCTGGGCGAGGCCGACCGGATCATCACGATCCTGACCCGCGGCCACGGCCGGGTACGCGCCGTCGCGCGCGGGGTACGGCGCACGAAGTCCAAGTTCGGGGCGCGGCTGGAACCCTTCTCCCACGTCGACGTGCAGTTCTTCGCCCGCGGCAGCGAACTGATCGGCCGCGGACTGCCGCTCTGCGCCCAGAGCGAGACGATCGCCCCGTACGGCGGCGGCATCGTCACCGACTACGCCCGCTACACCGCGGGCACCGCGATGCTGGAGACCGCCGAGCGGTTCACCGACCACGAGGGCGAGCCCGCGGTCCAGCAGTACCTGCTGCTCGTCGGCGGGCTGCGCACCCTCGCCCGCGGCGAGCACGAGCCGCATCTCATCCTCGACGCGTTCCTGCTGCGCTCGCTGGCCGTCAACGGCTACGCACCCAGCTTTGAGGACTGCGCCAAGTGCGGAATGCCCGGACCGAACCGGTTCTTCTCCGTCGCGGCGGGCGGCGTCATATGCGGCGACTGCCGGGTGCCCGGCAGCGTCGTACCCTCGGCTGAGGCCGTCACCCTGCTGAGCGCACTGCTCAGCGGCGACTGGGAGACGGCGGACGCGTGCGAGGCGCGTCATGTCAGGGAGGGGAGCGGACTGGTGTCCGCCTATCTGCACTGGCACCTGGAGCGCGGGCTGCGCTCACTGCGGTACGTAGAGAAGTGACACAGGCGGATCAGGCACAGGGAGCGAGACAGTTCATGGCAGTACGCGGGATGCTCGGCAGCCGTAACCGGCGCGACTACAAGACCCCGGAGCCGCACCCCTCCGGTGCCACACCCCCGAAGATCCCCGGCGAGCTGGTGCCCAAGCACGTGGCCGTCGTGATGGACGGCAACGGCCGCTGGGCCAAGGAACGCGGCCTGCCGCGCACCGAGGGGCACAAGGTCGGCGAGGGCGTCGTCATGGACGTGCTCAAGGGCTGCATCGAGATGGGCGTCAAGAACCTCTCGCTGTACGCGTTCTCCACCGAGAACTGGAAGCGGTCCCCGGAGGAGGTGAAGTTCCTGATGAACTTCAACCGGGACGTCATCCGCCGCCGCCGCGACGAGATGGACGAGCTGGGCATCCGCATCCGCTGGGTGGGCCGCATGCCCAAGCTGTGGAAGTCCGTGGTCCAGGAGCTCCAGGTCGCCCAGGAGCAGACCAAGGACAACGACAAGATGACGCTGTACTTCTGCGTCAACTACGGCGGCCGGGCCGAGATCGCCGACGCCGCGCAGCGCATCGCGCAGGACGTCGCGGCCGGGAAGCTGGACCCGTCCAAGGTCAACGAGAAGACCTTCGCGAAGTACATCTACTACCCGGACATGCCGGACGTCGACCTCTTCGTCCGCCCCAGCGGGGAGCAGCGCACGTCCAACTACCTGATCTGGCAGAGCGCCTACGCCGAGATGGTCTTCCAGGACGTGCTCTGGCCGGACTTCGACCGCCGCGACCTGTGGCGGGCCTGCCTGGAGTTCGCCCAGCGGGACCGGCGCTTCGGCGGCGCGATGGAGGCGGCGCAGGAGCCGACGGGCTGAGCGAGGGGGGTCCGGGGGCAGCGCCCCCGGACCTCACTTCTTCGCGCCCGCGCACTCCGCGCACGTACCGAAGATCTCCACCGTATGGGCCACGTTCACATACCCGTGCTGAGTGGCGATGGTCTCCGCCCACTGCTCCACCGCGGGGCCCTCGACCTCCACGGCCTTGCCGCACATCCGGCACACCAGATGGTGGTGGTGGTCCCCGGTCGAGCAGCGCCGGTACACGGACTCACCCTCCGTGGTGCGCAGCACGTCGACCTCGCCGGCGTCGGCGAGGGACTGGAGGGTGCGGTAGACGGTGGTCAGCCCGACCGAGTCACCGCGGTGCTTGAGCACGTCGTGCAGCTCCTGGGCGCTGCGGAACTCGTCCACCTCGTCGAGCGCCGCCGCCACCGCCGCCCGCTGCCGGGTCGACCGGCCGCGTACCGGAGCCGCGTTCGTTCCACTGATCGGCGCCGTCGCCACAGCAGCCTCCTCGTGTCGCCCGTACCTGTGTCGGGCCATTGTGCCAGCCCGTCCGGCCGTCGCGGTCAAACCCGGAGCGCGTCCGGGGCCGGACGGGAGGCCGGTACCTCCAGGGTGCACTCCTCGGACGCCGCTTCGCTCCGGCGGGCGCGGCGTCTGGTCAGCGGGGTCGCCAGCAACGTCAGGGCGACGAAGACCGCGATGGCCAGCAGCACGATCGTCGCGCCGGGCGGCACGTCCTGGTAGTACGAGGTCACGGTGCCGGCCAGGGTCACCGCCGTGCCGATGACGACCGACAGCACGAACGTCACCTTGAAGGACCTGGAGATCTGCTGCGCGGCCGCGACCGGCACCACCATCAGCGCGCTGACCAGCAGCAGCCCGACGACCCGCATCGCGACGGTGACGGTCACCGCCGCCGTCACGGCGACCAGCAGATTCAGCGCGCGCACCGGCAGCCCGGTGACCCGGGCGAACTCCTCGTCCTGGCTGACCGCGAACAGCTGGCGGCGCAGCCCCAGCGTCACCAGCAGCACGAAGGCGGCCAGCACGCAGATCGAGGTGATGTCCTCGGAGGAGACCGTGGACAGGGAGCCGAAGAGGTACGAGGTGAGGTTGGCGTTGGAGCCGGTGTCGGAGAGGTTGATCAGCAGCACACCGCCCGCCATGCCGCCGTAGAACAGCATGGCCAGCGCGATGTCGCCGCGGGTGCGTCCGTACCAGCGGATCAGCTCCATCACGACGGCACCGGCCACGGCGACCGCCGTGGCCATCCAGACCGGGCTGGTGGAGAGCAGGAAGCCGAGGCCGACACCGGTCATCGCGATATGGCCGATGCCGTCGCCCATCAGGGCCTGGCGGCGCTGGACGAGGTAGATGCCGACGGCGGGGGCGATGACACCGACGAGCACGGCGGCGAGCAGGGCCCGCTGCATGAAGGGCGGATTGAGGAATTCCATGATCAGCTCAGCAGTCCCGTCCGGACGGGCTCGGAGGCCGCGTGGGGGTGTACGTGGTCGTGTCCGGGCAGGGCGTGCTGGCCCAGCGCCTTCGGCGGCGGCCCGTCGTGCATCACACAGCCGTCGCGCAGCACGATCGCGCGGTCGATCAGCGGCTCCAGCGGGCCGAGCTCATGCAGCACGAGCAGCACCGTGGTGCCGGCCGCGACCTGCTCGCGCAGGGTCGCGGCCAGGATCTCCTGGCTGGCCAGGTCGACGCCGGCCATCGGCTCGTCCATGATCAGCAGCTCGGGTTCGGCGGCCAGCGCGCGGGCGATCAGCACCCGCTGGTGCTGTCCGCCGGAGAGCGCGTCCACCGAGTCCTTGGCCCGGTCGGCGAGGCCGACGAGCTCGATGGCCCGGTCGACGGCGGCTCGGTCGGCCTTGCGGAGCAGGCCCAGCCCGGTGCGGGAGAGCCGACCGGAGGTGACGACCTCGCGGATCGTGGCGGGGACGCCGCCGGCCGCCGTGGTGCGCTGGGGTACGTAACCGATGCGTGCCCAGTCGCGGAAGCGGCGCAGCGGGGTGCCGAACAGCTCGACGGAGCCGCCGGTGAGCGGGACCTGGCCGATGACGGAGCGTACGGCGGTCGACTTGCCCGAGCCGTTGGCGCCGAGCAGGGCGGCGACCTCGCCGCGGTGGACGGTCAGGTCGATGCCGCGCAGCACGGGACGCGCGCCGAGCGTGGCGGTGGCGCCCCGCAGGGCTATCACGGGGTCGGTCGTGGTGCTCCCGGTCTCGGGCATGAGCGCCTCCGATGCTGCTGTGGCGGGTGTTTCGAGGGTCACTTCGCGCCGAGCGCCTTCTGCAGGGCGGCGAGGTTGGACTGCATGACTTCGATGTAGTCGGCGCCCTTGGACTTGCCCGTGATTCCTTCGAGCGGGTCCAGGACGTCGGTCTTCAGGCCGGTGTCCTTGGCGAGGGTCCTCGCGGTCCTGTCGCTGGCGAGCGTCTCGAAGAATACGGTGGTGACCTTGTTCTTCTCCGCGATGGTGTGGATCTCGCTGATCCGGGCGGGGCTGGGCTCGGCCTCGGGGTCGACGCCGGCGATGCCCTCCTGGGTGAGGCCGTAGCGCTCGGCGAGGTACCCGAAGGCGGAGTGGGTGGTGATGAACGTCTTGGTGGCGGTGTTCTTCAGCCCGTTCACGTACGCCGTGTTCAGGCCGTCGAGCTTGGTGACCAGCGCGTCCGTGTTCTTCCGGTAGTCCGCGGCGTGGTCGGGGTCGGTCTTCTCCAGGGACGCGCCCACGCCCTTGGCGACCTCGGCGTACTTCACCGGGTCCAGCCAGATGTGGGGGTCGGCTCCGGCCTCGTCGCCGTGGTGTTCGTGACCGTGCTCGTCGGCGCCGGTCTCGGTGCCGTGGTCCTCCAGCGTGGTGAGCTTGGCGGCGTCGGTGACGTTCTTCGCGCCGGACTGCACGATGGCGTCGTCCACGGCGGGCTGGATGCCCTTGAGGTAGAGGATGAAGCCGGCGTCGGTGAGTCCGCCGATCTGCCGCGGGCTGAGCTCCAGGTCGTGCGGCTCCTGGCCCGGCCTGGTCAGCGTGGTGACGGAGACGTGCTTCCCGCCTATCTGCTCGGCCAGGAACTGCATCGGATAGAACGAGGCCACCACGTCCAGCTTGTCGCCGTTCTTGCGGTCCGCGGCGTCGGAGGAGGAGCAGGCGGTGAGGGCGGTGAGGCCGAGGACGACTGCTCCGGCGACGGCGGCGGTGGGTATGAGGCGGCTTACGTTCATGACAGTCATTTTCAACAAAACTGGAAACGATTGTCAACAAGGCTGATGAGATGACTTCGAGGCCGACGACGCCGACACCGATTTGATCCAGGGGGCGTGCCCGCCGGTAATCTGAAGCATTCGCCCGCCCGTCTCCCGATCACCACCCCCCCCACTGAGGCGCTTCGCGCCAACCCTGTCCAAATTTCGTCGTAAATGAAGAGAGCACCGTGGCCGCCGACAAGATCGACTCCATCGTCAGCCTGAGCAAGCGCCGTGGCTTCGTCTACCCGTGCAGTGAGATCTACGGAGGCCAGAAGGCCGCCTGGGACTACGGGCCGCTGGGCGTCGAGATGAAGGAGAACCTCAAGCGCCAGTGGTGGCGCTACATGGTCACCTCGCGCGAGGACGTGGTCGGACTCGACTCGTCGGTCATCCTGGCCCCCGAGGTGTGGGTCGCCTCCGGTCACGTCGCCACGTTCAGCGACCCGCTGACCGAGTGCACCTCCTGTCACAAGCGCTTCCGCGCCGACCACCTGGAGGAGGCGTACGAGGAGAAGCACGGCAAGCCGCCCGTGAACGGCCTCGCCGACCTCAACTGCCCCAACTGCGGCAACAAGGGCACCTTCACCGAGCCCAAGCAGTTCTCGGGCCTGCTCTCCACCCACCTCGGCCCGACCCAGGACTCCGGCTCGGTCGCCTACCTGCGCCCCGAGACCGCCCAGGGCATCTTCACCAACTTCGGCCAGGTGCAGCAGACCTCGCGCAAGAAGCCGCCGTTCGGCATCGCCCAGATGGGCAAGTCCTTCCGGAACGAGATCACTCCGGGCAACTTCATCTTCCGGACCCGCGAGTTCGAGCAGATGGAGATGGAGTTCTTCGTCAAGCCGGGCGAGGACGAGGAGTGGCAGCAGTACTGGATGGACCAGCGCTGGAACTGGTACACGGAGCTCGGCATGCGCGAGGAGAACATGCGCTGGTACGAGCACCCGGCGGAGAAGCTCTCGCACTACTCCAAGCGCACCGCCGACATCGAGTACCGCTTCCGCTTCGGCGGCAGCGAGTGGGGTGAGCTGGAGGGCGTCGCCAACCGCACGGACTACGACCTCAAGGCGCACTCCAAGGCCTCGGGCACGGACCTCTCCTTCTTCGACCAGGAGGCCGGCGAGCGCTGGACTCCGTACGTCATCGAGCCGGCGGCCGGTGTCGGCCGGGCGATGCTGGCCTTCCTCCTCGACGCCTACATCGAGGACGAGGCGCCCAACGCCAAGGGCGTCATGGAGAAGCGCACCGTGATGCGTCTCGACCCGCGCCTCGCGCCGGTCAAGGTCGCCGTCCTGCCGCTGTCCCGCAACCCGCAGCTTTCGCCGAAGGCCAAGGGCCTCGCCACCGACCTGCGGAAGAACTGGAACATCGAGTTCGACGACGCGGGTGCCATCGGCCGCCGCTACCGCCGTCAGGACGAGATCGGTACGCCGTTCTGCGTCACCGTCGACTTCGACACCCTCGACGACAACGCGGTGACCGTGCGCGAGCGCGACACCATGAAGCAGGAGCGCGTCTCCCTGGACCAGATCCAGGCCTACCTCGGCGCCCGCCTGCTCGGCTGCTGATCCACCGGGTCCGCTGGACGAAGCCCCCGGTTCCCCGTACGGAACCGGGGGCTTCGTTGCACACTGGGCACCCCCCACCCAGGAGGCCCCGATGCCGTCCATGACCACCAGCAAGGTCAGGAGATGGGACCAGCACGGCCGTGAACACATCGTCCACGTACAGAAGTCGGGGGTGCGGCGGCAGCTGAGCTGCGACACCTGCGGCTGGAGCGAACGGGTGCAGTTCCTGCCCTGGCTCAAGGCCGGGGAACATCTCGCCGATGCCCACCAGGCGACGGTGGACCCGGCGTCCTGAGGCCCGGCGCGGGGCACGGCACGCGACCGGCCGAAAAGCTGGTGCGGGGGCCCGCCGGGCCGGGGTACGGTTCCGGCATGTCTTCGTTCTTCCAGATCTACGAGTGAGAGCGCGGCGGGCCCGACCACCCGCCGCCCACCGGACCGATTCCAGGTCGCTTCAGACCTCACTTCGCACTACGAACCGGAGAACGCCGTGGCTAAGAGCCGTAACAACCTGCTCGGTGTGGGCGGACAGCGCAAGAAGCTGTCCCGCGCCGAGCAGCAGGGCGTCGGCCCTGCGCGCGACGCCGACCGCAAGACGGCGGCCGACCAGAAGCAGGAGCTGCTGCGCAAGATGCGTGAGCGCGCGCTGTCGGGTACCGCCTCGGAGTCCTCGTCGGACGACGCCGCGCAGCCGGACGCGACCGAGCAGGACGCCCCGGCGCAGAGCTGACGTCCCCTCACCACCCGTACGACCGTGGGGGGGGGGGGGGGGGGGGGGGGGGGGAGCACCCCCCCCCCCGTGCCACCCCCCCCCCCGCTCCCCCACCACCACCCCCCAAGCCAACAAGCAAAA
>NZ_JBHVWT010000001.1:547956-576515 GCF_042882135.1 Streptomyces sp. NPDC058240 | reverse complement strand
CCGATGCCCGGGGACGGCAGGTGATCAGGAAGCGGGAAGCCGACGACGGCGTCCCCCCCCGTCCACCCCCCCCTGCCCCCCCCCCCCACGCCCTTGTCCGCGCCCCGTCGCCGCCCGCGCTCACGCCACCCTGCGCGGCAGCCGCAGACTGAGCAGCGTCGTCAGCATCACCGCGGCCGTCCCGGCCTGCATCCAGAACAGCCGGTACGACATCCTCGCGTACAACCGGACGTACGGCAGGCTGCTCCGCGACCTGGACGCGGTCGCCCCCGAGGACCGCAACTGCATGATCCTCGCCTGCACCAACGCGGAGTGGCGCTCCGCCGTCGTCGACCTCCCCGAGGTGAACCGGGTGATGGCCGCCAAGTTCCGCAGGGCGATGGCCGAGCATCTGGCCGAGCCCGCCTGGAAGGCACTCCTCGGACGGCTGGAGGAGACCTCCGCGGAGTTCCGGGAGATCTGGGCACGGCACGAGGCGGTGGGCGCGGGCGGCCGGACCAAGATCTTCCGCAACGCCCATGTCGGACTGCTCCGCCTCGAACACCCCGACCTGTGGCTCGGCCCGTCGAGCGGTCCGCGCATGGTGACGTACGCCCCCGCCGACGAGGAGACCAGAGAGCGCCTCCAGCGTCTTCAGGCCCTGGAGCTCGCCGAGGCCTGATCCCCGGCCGGGGCGCCCGTCGGCTTCTCCAGCCGCTGCGCGGTCCGGCGTGCGGTCTCCCGCGCCCAGTGCCCGCTCGTCAGCGCCCCCACCAGCAGGACGCACAGCCCGCATCCGCCGAGGATCCACCAGGCGGGCTTGCTCGCGTCCACGAAGGCCACCGCGTACTCGGCGCCGCGCGGCGCCCCGGTCCCGGCCACGCCCGCCGCCAATACCGCACCGATCACGGCGACCCCGAGCGTCCCGCCGATCTGCCGGCTGGTCGAGGCCACCGCGGCCGCCACCCCGGCCTGCGAGCGCGGCATCCCGGAGACGGCCGTGTTGGTGATCGGCGCGTTCACCATGCCGAAGCCGAGGCCGAACAGCACATAGCCGGTGAACAGCAGGAAGTTGTCCGTCTCCGCGTCGAACACGGCGAACAGCAGCCCGCACGCCGTCATGGCCACGCCCGCCACGAGCAGCGACAGCCGCGGCCCCCGGCTGCCGACGAGCCGCCCGGACAGCGGTGCGCAGACAAAGGTCAGGGCCGCCATCGGCAGCATGTACAGACCGGCGTGCAGCGCGCTCAGCCCGCGCACGTTCTGCAGATACAGGGTGTTGAGGAAGAGGAACCCGCTCAGCGCGGCGAAGGCGCAGACCGCGATGACGGTGGCGCCGCTGAACGGGGCGCTGCGGAAGAACCGCAGATCGATGAGGGGCTCGGCACGCCGGGGCTCGTACAGCAGCAGCCCGACGAGGGAGCACACGGCGAGCACGGTGAACACCAGGATCCGCGGCGAGGTCCAGCCCGCCGAGGGCGCCTCGATGATCGCGTACGTCAGCGAACCGAGCAGCCCCATCACCAGCAGCTGCCCCACCGGGTCGGGGCGGCGCGGCTTCGGGGCGCGGGACTCGGGGACGTACCGCCAGGTGAGCAGGAGCGCGGCGATGCCGACCGGCAGATTGATCCAGAAGATCGACCGCCAGCCGACCGAGTCCACCAGCAGACCGCCGATCACCGGGCCCGCCGCCATGGAGATGCCGACGACACCGCCCCACACCCCGATGGCACGGGCCCGCTCGCGCGGGTCGGTGAAGGTGTTGGTGATGATCGACATCGCGACGGGGTTGAGCATCGAACCGCCCACCGCCTGCACCATCCGGAACGCCACCAGCGACTCCAGGTTCGGCGCCACGGAGCAGAGCAGCGAACCGAGGGTGAAGAGGACGAGCCCGATCTTGAAGACCTTCCGGCGCCCGATCCGGTCGGCGGTGGAGCCCGCGAGCATCAGCAGCGAGGCCAGGACGAGGGTGTAGGCGTCGATCGTCCACTGCATGCCGGCGACGGTGGCGTGCAGTTCCTTCTGCATGGACGGCAGGGCGACGTTGAGCACGGTGTTGTCGAGACTGACGATCAGCAGACTCATGCAGCAGATCGCCAGCACCAACTGCCGTCGGCGGTGGCTGAGCTCGGGCATACATGGATAGTACGGTTAACTAACGAACTCCGCCGCCGGAGAGCCCGGCCGCGTACGCGACAATGGAGCAATGACCACGCTCGCCCCCTCGCTCCCGCTGCTCCGGATCGGCCCGCACACGGTGCAGCCGCCGGTGGTGCTCGCCCCCATGGCCGGCATCACCAACGCCCCGTTCCGCACCCTGTGCCGGGAGTTCTCCGGCGGCAAGGGGCTGTTCGTCAGCGAGATGATCACCACCCGGGCGCTGGTCGAGCGCAACGAGAAGACCATGCAGCTGATCCACTTCGACGCGAGCGAGACCCCGCGCTCGATCCAGCTGTACGGAGTGGACCCGGTCACCGTCGGCAAGGCCGTCCGCATGATCGTCGACGAGGACCTCGCCGACCACATCGACCTGAACTTCGGCTGCCCGGTCCCCAAGGTGACCCGCAAGGGCGGCGGCTCGGCGCTCCCGTACAAGCGGCCGCTGCTGCGCGCGATCCTCAACCAGGCGGTCTCCAACGCGGGTGATCTGCCGGTCACCATCAAGATGCGCAAGGGCATCGACGACGACCACATGACCTACCTGGACGCGGGCCGGATCGCGGTCGAGGAGGGGGTCACGGCCGTCGCCCTGCACGGCAGGACGGCCGCCCAGCACTACGGCGGCACCGCCGACTGGGACGCCATCGCCCGGCTCAAGGAGCACGTCCCGGAGATTCCCGTGCTCGGCAACGGCGACATCTGGTGCGCGGACGACGCCCGCCGGATGATGCGCGAGACCGGCTGCGACGGCGTGGTCGTGGGCCGCGGCTGCCTGGGCCGCCCCTGGCTCTTCGGTGATCTGGTGAGCGCGTTCGAGGGCACGGAGACGCGGCAGGCGCCGGAGCTCCGGAAGGTCGCCGAAGTGATGCTGCGGCACGCGACGCTGCTGGGGGAGTGGATCGGCGACGAGACGCGCGGCGTGATCGACTTCCGTAAGCATGTCGCCTGGTACCTCAAGGGCTTCTCGGTCGGCTCGGAGATGCGCAAGAAGCTCGCGGTCACCTCGTCGCTGGAGGAGCTGGGCGGGCAGTTGCAGGAGCTGGACCTGGACCAGCCGTGGCCGGACGGCGCGGACGGGCCGCGCGGGCGCACCTCGGGCAACAACCGCGTCGTGCTGCCGGACGGCTGGCTGAAGGACCCGTACGACTGCGCGGGCGTGAGCCCGGACGCGGAGCTGGACACCTCGGGCGGCTGAGAGGCTGTCCGCCGGGGGCGGCACCGGGCCTTTCCCCGGCCCGGCCCCTGGCCCGCCCCCGGCCCCCGGCCCAGCCCCGACCCCGGCCCTTCCAGGCTCTCCCCGGCCCTTCCAGGTACGCGACGCCACAGGCACCGCGTGCCTCTTCTTTTGCCTCGCTCATCTGAGCGTCATATTCGGCCGGATTCGGCGGTAGTCCGGCCGGTGGGCGACTCGAACGAGCCGACCACAGGCATCGCATGGCGATTCTGTTCACACTCAGGCCACTTCGGTGATCGTCGCGTGACGGGCAGTCGCCGATCGAGCGTCCGGATGGTGACATCTGAGCGCCGGCCGTAGAGTGATTCTCGCCACCCTGAGAGCCAGTGCGCTCAGATGAGCGCAATGTCGAGGGCTTGACTTCTCAAATGATGGCACTCCGTGCCAGGAGCCTCCACTTTGATCGATCGACGCTTCCACTGCGCTGCGTGATCGAACTGCGGGGTGTTCGTGGCTCTGAGTGGTGATTCGTTCAAGAAGTGAAGGAACGGCTCTATCGGGCGACAGGTCACGTCACTTTCGATCTGCTGGCGGACGGGTGGTTGAGGCCTCATGACGCGCAAGTGGACGTACCCAGACACCTTCGATCTGGGTATGTTCCTCGCCGTCAGGGCAGCCACCGCGTCCTCGAGGAGTCGAGACCCGTGTCGGAAAACAAAGATCCCCACGTAACCACCCCGGAATCCCGGGAGCCCCAGGGCGAGAAGTTCGTTTATGACTTCACCGAGGGCAACAAGGATCTGAAGGACCTCCTCGGCGGCAAGGGTGCGAACCTCGCCGAGATGACCAACCTCGGGCTCCCCGTCCCTCCGGGATTCACCATCACCACCGAGGCGTGCAAGGTCTACCTCGAAAGCGGCGAGGAGCCGGCCGCACTGCGTGCCGAGGTCAGCGCGCACCTCGACGCCCTCGAAGCGCGGATGGGCAAGAGGCTCGGCCAGGCCGACGGCCCGCTGCTGGTCTCGGTCCGCTCCGGCGCGAAGTTCTCGATGCCCGGCATGATGGACACGGTCCTCAACATCGGCCTCTCCGACGAGTCCGTGGTCGGTCTCACCGCCCAGGCCGGCGACGAGCGGTTCGCGTGGGACTCCTACCGCCGTCTCATCCAGATGTTCGGCAAGACCGTCCTCGGTGTCGACGGCGACCTCTTCGAGGAGGCGCTGGAGGCGGCGAAGGAGGCCAAGGGCGTCACCGTCGACGTCGACCTCGACGCTGCCGACCTGAAGAAGCTGGTCGAGCAGTTCAAGAAGATCGTCGCGCGGGACGCCGGACGCGACTTCCCGCAGGACCCGCGCGAGCAGATGGACCTGGCCATAAAGGCCGTCTTCGACTCGTGGAACACCGACCGGGCCAAGCTCTACCGCCGCCAGGAGCGCATCCCGGGCGACCTCGGCACGGCCGTCAACGTCTGCTCGATGGTCTTCGGCAACCTCGGGCCCGACTCCGGTACGGGTGTCGCCTTCACCCGCGACCCGGCCAGCGGCCACCAGGGCGTGTACGGCGACTACCTGCAGAACGCGCAGGGCGAGGACGTCGTCGCCGGTATCCGCAACACCGTGCCGCTCGCCGAGCTGGAGCCGATCGACAAGAAGTCGTACGACCAGCTGATGCAGATCATGGAAACCCTCGAAACGCACTACAAGGACCTGTGCGACATCGAGTTCACCATCGAGCGCGGCCGGCTGTGGATGCTCCAGACCCGGGTCGGCAAGCGCACCGCCGGTGCCGCCTTCCGGATCGCGACCCAGCTCGTCGACCAGGGCCTGATCGACGAGGCCGAGGCGCTCCAGCGGGTCAACGGCGCGCAGCTCGCGCAGCTGATGTTCCCGCGCTTCGACGACGAAGCGAAGACCGAGCTGCTCGGCCGGGGCATTGCCGCGTCCCCGGGCGCCGCGGTCGGCAAGGCCGTCTTCGACTCGTACACCGCGGTCAAGTGGTCCCGGTCCGGCGAGAAGGTCATCCTGATCCGCCGCGAGACCAACCCCGACGACCTCGACGGCATGATCGCGGCCGAGGGCATCCTGACCTCGCGCGGCGGCAAGACCTCGCACGCCGCCGTCGTCGCCCGCGGCATGGGCAAGACCTGTGTCTGCGGCGCCGAGGACCTGGAGGTCGACACCAAACGCCGCCGGATGACGGTGGGCGGCCGGGTGATCGAGGAGGGCGACGTCGTCTCCGTCGACGGCTCCACCGGCAAGGTGTACCTCGGTGAGGTCCCCGTCGTACCGTCCCCGGTCGTCGAGTACTTCGAGGGCCGGATGCACGCCGGCGCCGACGACGCCGACGAGCTGGTCGCCGCCGTGCACCGGATCATGGCGTACGCGGACCGGGTGCGCCGGCTGCGGGTGCGGGCCAACGCCGACAACGCCGAGGACGCGCTGCGGGCCCGCCGCTTCGGCGCCCAGGGCATCGGCCTGTGCCGCACCGAGCACAT
Organism: Streptomyces sp. NPDC058240; assembly: GCF_042882135.1. NCBI lineage: Bacteria > Bacillati > Actinomycetota > Actinomycetes > Kitasatosporales > Streptomycetaceae > Streptomyces > Streptomyces sp. NPDC058240. Next base: position 570,705 of record NZ_JBHVWT010000001.1, on the reverse strand, counting down.
GTTCCTCGGCGAGCGCCGCGAGATGGTCGAGAAGTTGATCCTCGCGGACACCGACGCCGAGCGCGAGACCGCGCTGGAGGAGCTGCTTCCGCTCCAGAAGGCCGACTTCATCGAGCTGTTCGAGGCGATGGACGGACTGCCCGTCACCGTACGGCTGCTCGACCCGCCGCTGCACGAGTTCCTGCCCGACATCACCGAGCTCTCGGTGCGGGTCGCGCTCGCCGAGTCCCGCAAGGACGCCAACGAGAACGACCTGCGTCTGCTCCAGGCCGTGCACAAGCTGCACGAGCAGAACCCGATGCTCGGTCTGCGCGGGGTCCGTCTCGGGCTCGTCATCCCCGGCCTGTTCGCCATGCAGGTACGGGCCATCGCCGAGGCCGCGGCCGAGCGCAAGAACGCCAAGGGCGACCCGCGCGCCGAGATCATGATTCCGCTCGTCGGCACGGTCCAGGAGCTGGAGATCGTCCGCGAGGAGGCCGACCAGGTCATCGCCGAGGTCGAGGCCGCCACCGGTACCCGGCTGAAGCTCACCATCGGCACGATGATCGAGCTGCCGCGCGCCGCGCTGACCGCGGGCCAGATCGCCGAGGCCGCGCAGTTCTTCTCCTTCGGTACGAACGACCTGACCCAGACGGTGTGGGGCTTCTCCCGTGACGACGTGGAGGCCTCGTTCTTCACCGCGTACCTGGAGAAGGGCATCTTCGGGGTGTCGCCGTTCGAGACGATCGACAAGGACGGCGTCGGCTCGTTGGTCCGCAGCGCCGTCGCGGCCGGCCGGGCCACCCGCCCGGACCTGAAGCTCGGCATCTGCGGCGAGCACGGCGGAGACCCGGAGTCGGTGCACTTCTTCCACGAGGTGGGTCTGGACTACGTGTCCTGCTCCCCGTTCCGCATCCCCGTCGCCCGTCTCGAAGCGGGCCGGGCGGCGGCGGGTTCGGCCGGCAGCGACAGCCGCTGACCCGGCGCCGGACCATCTGACCCTCCGCCCCGGAGCCGCCGCCGGCCCAACGCGACCCTCAATGGCTCGGCGGCAACTCCGGAACACCCGGAGACGGCGGCACCCTGTGCGGGGGTGCCGCCGTCTCGTTTTGTTCTGGGGAAAATCGTTGTTCGACGTTGTTCCTTTTCTTCACCCATGAGACAGAGTTCGTTCAATAAGCAAAGAAATAGGCCGGGAACGGACCGGGATGCGGTCCATGGATCCCCATCCATGGACCGCACCCGGGTTACCCCCATCGGGCACGGTGCCGCACCGGCGCCCACCGCCGCCGGGTGAGCGAAACCCCCCACGGCCTTCACTCGCCCTTCCGGTGGCGCCGGATTCGTGCCCGACGCCGTACAGCTTTTCGGGTGATGGCGGGTCGGTGCGAGGCATTTCACCTCTGGCCGAAACCCCGTGGTGACGTGCTGTTACGGATCACCTACCCTGGGGTGGGGGTAGTTGCAGGTGCAACAGGTGGGGGATCGGTGCTGCGCATCCATATGTCCGGAGCGGACCTTTCCAGAGTGCGGATGGCCACCCGGCCGGACGCACTGTGGGAAACCACTCTGAGTTTCCATCGGCTGAGGGACCGGCGCGGTTCCGCGGTGTTCGGGAAATGGCGTACGGAAACCCGGCGTCGGTTGAACGGTGAAGTACGCCTGTTGTCCGCGGTGATACCACCGCGCGGCTATTTCCCGGATTTTCTGACGCCTTCTCAGGAAAGCGGCGAACCGTACGGCATCGACGCGGGAATGGCGGCATTACGCGGCACCCCGCCCGGCCGGGTCCTCGCCGAACTCGCCCTGCTCGGCGCCGAACGCCGCGACGCGGTCCGCTCCCCGGGCAACCGCGCCGAACCGCTCGGCAGGCTCGTCGACGCCCTGCGCAGCTACCACCGCGCCGCCATCGAGCCGTACTGGCCGCACATCCGGGCCAGCGTCGAGGCCGACCGCGCCGTACGCGGCCGCGCCCTCCTGGACGGCGGCGCGCACGAACTGCTCGCCTCCCTCCCGCCCATGATCCGCTGGCGGCCCCCCGTGCTGGAGGCGGACTATCCCGTCGACCGGGAGGTCCGTCTGGACGGGCGGGGGCTGCTGCTCCAGCCGTCCTTCTTCTGCCGCGTCACCCCGGTCGTCTACCGCGACCCGCGGCTCCCGCCGGTCCTCGTCTACCCGGTCACCCACTCCCGCGCCCCGGTCTTCGCCGAACCGGGCCCCTGGCTCGGCCGGCTCCTCGGCAGCACCCGCTCGACGGTCCTGAGCGCCATAGGGAACGGCTGCACGACCAGCGAGCTCGCGCTCCGGGCCGGAGTGTCCCTCGCCTCGGCGAGCCAGCACGCCTGTGTGCTGCGCGAGGCGGGCCTGATCCACACCCTGCGGCACGGCGGCTCGGTCCTGCACACGCTGACGCCCCTGGGCGGATCGCTGCTCCGGGGCGGCGCACCGCTCGCCATGTCCTGAGAGGCTGTCGGGTGACCTCGGACCGGGCGGCCACGCCCTGGCACGCACGCTTCCTGCGTTGTCGTCGGTCGCCAACGCTCCGCGTCGCCTCCCTCCTCCGCCTTGGGATCGCACGCACCAGACCGCGTCCGCTTTTCCGATCCGAGGTCACCCGACAGCCTCTGAGGCGGGAGGCACCCGGCGCGGCATGCGGGCGGGGCTCCGGGGCGGCAGAATTCTCTTCGCGGGCAGCGATGAGTTCCGGGAAGCCCCGCCGTCTACCTGTCGTACACGTTCGAACAACAGAGAGAGCGAAGCGACCATGCCTCAGATGATCTTCGTCAACCTGCCGGTCAAGGACCTCGAAGCGACCAAGGCCTTCTTCGGCAAGCTGGGTTTCTCGTGCAACCCGCAGTTCACCGACGAGAACACCGCGTGTCTCGTCATCAGCGACACCATCTTCGCGATGCTCCTCACCGAGCCGCGCTTCAAGGAGTTCACCAAGAAGGAGATCGCCGACTCCTCGAAGTCCACCGAGGTCATTCTTGCCCTGAGCGCCGAGAGCAGGGAGAAGGTGGACGAGCTGGTCGACACCGCCCTCGCCTCCGGCGGATCCCCCGCCAACGAGACGATGGACTACGGCCACATGTACGGCCGTTCCTTCCAGGACCCGAACAACCACATCTGGGAGGTCATGTGGATGGACCCGGCCGCCGTCCAGAGCTAGGGCCTCTCGTTCGGCTCAGGGGGCGAGGCCCGGATACGTCACCCCCGTGAGCTGCTCGGACGCCACCCAGAGCCGCTCGCTCGTCACCTCGTCGCGCGTCCAGCCCGCCCGCCAGGCGGGGGCGGGCGCGCCGCGCCAGCCCAGCAGTCCCGGCCCGGTGAACGAGTCGGGGCGCACGCCGGGCGCGGTGGCCGCGTACAGCGTGGGCAGCGCACCGGCCGAAGCGGGCTGGGCGATGATCCGGTTGCCGAGCTCGAAGACCCGCTCCACCGTCCTGCGGTTCTCCATCCGGGCGGCGGCGGACTGCAGATTGGTGGCCGCGTATCCCGGGTGCGCGGTGGCGGCCACCAGCCGGGAGCCGGCCTTCGTGAGCCGTCGCGCCAGCTCGTGGACGAAGAGCAGATTGGCGGTCTTGGAGCGGCCGTAGGCGATCCAGCGGCGGTAGTTCCGCTCGCCGTTGAGATCTCCCATGTCGATGTCGGACAGCGCGTGCATCCCGCTGGAGACGGTCACCACGCGGGCGCCGGGGGTGTCGAGGAGCCTGGGGAGCAGCAGCCCGGTCAGGGCGAAGTGCCCGAGGTGATTGATGCCGAACTGCCTCTCGAAGCCGTCGGCCGTCGTCCCGTACGGGAGGGCCATCACGCCCGCGTTGTTGATCAGCAGATCGAGCCGGTCGGGTGCGTGCGTCGCGGCGAACGCGCGCACCGAGCCCAGATCGGCCAGATCGAGCGGTACGAACGCCACGTCCGCGCCGGTCACGGCCTTCCGGATGCGGGACTCGGCCTCCCTGCCGCGCGTCTCGTCACGGCAGGCGAGCAGGACCCGCGCCCCGTGCCGGGCCAGCTCCCGGGCGGTGTTCAGGCCGATGCCGCTGTTGGCTCCGGTGACCACGGCCGTACGGCCGCTCTGGTCCGGGATGTCGTTCGCGTTCCAGCCGTGGCTCATGGGCTCAGCGTACGGCCGCTCGGGAAGCTCAGGTTTGGCTCAATCGGATGGACGGGGCACGGATCGCGTCCTTAGGGTCGCGATCATGCCCGACATAACCTTTACCGCCCTGGTCGTCCTCTGCCTCGCCGCAGCCGCCGCAGGCTGGATCGACGCGGTGGTCGGGGGCGGCGGACTGCTTCTGCTGCCCGCGCTGCTCCTGGGGCTGCCGCACGTCCCGGCCGCTCAGGTACTGGGCACCAACAAGGCGGTCGCGATCGTCGGTACGTCGGGCGCCGCCGTGACGTACGTGCGCAAGGCACCGGTGAAGGTCGGGACCGCGCTGCGGATCGGGCTCGCGGCGCTGGCCGGATCGATGGCGGGCGCGTTCTTCGCCGCCGGGATCAGCAGCGAGGTGCTCCGGCCGGTGATCATGGTGGTGCTGCTGGCCGTCGCGGCGTTCGTGATGCTGCGGCCCTCGTTCGGCCGGGACACGGACGACGGTGTTCGGCAGCGGGTCACCCGGGCCCGTACCGTCACCGCGATCGTGCTGGTCGGCGGCGGCATCGGCTTCTACGACGGGCTGTTCGGCCCCGGCACGGGGACGTTCCTGGTGCTGGCGCTGACCGCGGTGCTCCACCTCGACCTGGTGACGGCGTCCGCCACCGCCAAGATCGTCAACGTCTGCACCAACGGCGGCGCGCTGGCGATGTTCGCCTACCAGGGCAGCGTGCTGTGGCAACTGGCCGCGCTGATGGCGGTGTTCAACCTGGCGGGCGGGCTCCTCGGGGCGCGGATGGCGCTCAGGAAGGGCAGCGAGTTCGTCCGTGGCGTGCTGCTGGTCGTGGTGTTCTCGCTGGTCGCGAAGCTGGCCTTCGACCAGTGGACGGCCTGAGAGGCTGTCGGGTGGCCGGGCTCACCGGACGGAGGTCAGGTGCGCGTACGCCACCACATTGCCCTCGTATCCCGTCTCCTTCGAGAAGCCGCCGCCGCAGGTGATCAGCCGCAGCGAGGCGAAGGACGAGGCGCCGTACACCCGCTTGTCGGGGAAGTCGTCGCTCTTGTAGACCTCGATCGCGTCGAGGGAGAAGACGGCGGTGCGGCCGTCCTGGCGGACCACCTCGACCGTGCTGCCCTTCTGCAGGGCGCCCAGGTCGTAGAAGACCGACCGCCCCTGCGCGTTGTCCACATGACCGGCGACGATCGCGCTGCCCCTGGAGCCCGGGGGAGTGCCGTCCCGGTACCAGCCGACGATGTTGCGGTTCCCGGCCGGCGGCACATCGAGACTGCCGTCGGACCCGAGCCCGAGACGCATCATCGGTGCGTCCACCCGGATGCTCGGGATGCGGATGCGTACGGGGGCCGAGGCCTTCAGCGGTTCGGCGACCGGGGATCCCGGCTGCGGCTCCGGGCCGCCGGCGAAGGCCTGGGCGGCGGTCGGCCGGGGCGGGACCAGCTGGGTGTCGGCACCGTTCCGGATCAGCCAGACACCTGCCAGCGCTGCGATGACCAGCAGCCAGCCCTTGGCCTTCTGGGACACGGTCGTCCTCCCGGTGACGGAATGGGAACGGTCCCGTCCCGGTGGCGCGCGGCCACCGGGACGGAGACCAGGCGGTACGGAGACGTGAATCCGTCTCCGTCAGCCCGCTCCCTGCGTGCCGCTCGCCCGGCGACGCAGGAGCCAGGCTCCGCCGACGGCGGCCGCGGCGAGAACGCCGGCGCCCGCCGCGATCTGGGTGGTGTCGGGCCGGACGCTGCCGCCGACTCCGGTTTTGACGTGCCCGCTGGGGGCGTCACCGGGGCTGTGCCCGGAGGACGACGAGTCGTCGCGCCCCGACGAGGAGCTGTCGCGTCCGGACGACGACGCGTCGTCGCGCTTGCCCGAACCCTCCTCCTCGGACGGGCTCCGGCTCTCAAGCCCGCCCGAGCTGTCGTGCCCGGACGAGGACGAGTTGTCTTGTCCTGACGACGAGTTGTCGTGCTCCGACGACGAGCTGTCGCCCCGGTCCGTGTCCTCGTCGCCGGACGGGGTGTCGCGCCCGCTCGATTTGTCGACTCCGCCTGCGGAGTCGAGCAGTGAGGGCAGGTTGAGGCCGGAAAGGTTGTCGAGGCTGAACGGGTTGGCCGTGCCGGACCCGGTGCCGTCGCCCGAGCCTTCCTCGCCGTCGGCCCGTGTCCCGAGATCGCCGGTGGTCCGTGACGCGGTCTCGGCCGCACTGCTCCGCAGCGCGCCGGCATCACCCGCGTACGCGGGCGGCCCGGCGATGAGGAAGCCGAGCGTGGCTATGGTGACCGCGGATGTGGCGGTACCGGTCACTAGGCGGACAGGACGCATGGGGGGTTCCTCCGGCGATGGCGCGAGTAGGTGTGTCCTGACCCCGAGCTAACGGGCGGTCCGCCGCTCATGCCTGCTGACATGGAGTCAGCTTTCACTCGAACGGACCGGCGCGCCCTCCTTGCCAAGGTGTATTCGTGCAGGTCACGGCGGTGATCGAAGCGGCCGGGGCGGGTGCCGTGCCGCCCGGTGCCGATCGGGTGATGCCACCCCGGAAGAAAGTGGCGCACGTCACATGCATGACCTTGCGGGTCCCGGGCACACGTCTCACACCCCCCCACGGGACGGTGCACGAGGCCGCCCCCGGCCACCGCCCTCGCCGGGTCCATCCCCCCTGGACCCGGTGAGGGCGGATTCGTGCCGGAGGGGATCGGATCGCACACGCACGGTCACGACTTCTGGTCGATTGCTGCGGCAGCATTTCGGCCATGTGGCGAGAACGGCCAAACGCTGGTGCCGGCCACAGGTGTGGACCAAGCTGGCGCTCGCACATTCGTGCTCACGCTCCGTACTCAGAAAGCCCTCGCCGCAGATGCACACGCCTCCTATGTCCCGCGCCCCTGAGGTGCATCTCCCACGTGCGGGGAGGAGGTACCGGACATGGTGCGCTATGTGATCCGCAAGGCGACCGGCTGGCTCCTGATGATCGTGGTCGCGACCAACGCCACGTACTTCCTGGCCAGTTGGTTCCTGGACCCCCGGTCGAACTTCAAGGAGCTCCGCCCGGTCCGCACCGAGGCCCAGATCGACCGGGCTCTCGCGCCGTACAACCTGAACCCGCAGGAGCCGCTGGTGCACCGGTGGTGGGACTGGTTCACCTCGGTGGTGTTCCACTTCGACTGGGGCAGGTCCCCCACCGGCGTCTCCGTCAACGGGGAGATCGGCTACCGGGCGCTCATCAGCGGGGAGTTGGTCATCATCGCGACCATCCTGTCCGTGGTCATCGGCGTCACACTGGCCGTGTACACCGCGTCGCGGCAGTACGGCTGGGCCGACCGGATATCGCAGGCCGTGTCCATCGCGGTGTTCAACATCCCGACGTCCGTCGCCGCGCTCGCCGTGGTCTTCGTCGCCATCTGGCTGAACCAGCACGCCGGGCTGCACTTCCTCTACGTGGCCGGGGAGAACTCACCCAACGTCGAGGGGCTGCTCCCGACGATCGGCGACCGTCTGCTGCATCTGATCCTGCCGACCCTGAGCCTGACGCTGATGGGTTACGTCGGCTATCACCTGACGCAGCGTTCGCTGCTGCTGGACACGATCAACGCGGACTTCGTACGCACCGCCCAGGCCACCGGGCTCACCCGGTCCAAGGCGATCCGCAGGCACGCCCTGCGCGCCGCGCTCATTCCGACGGCGACATCCGTGGCGTTCAGCATCCCGGCCATGTTCACCGGCGCCGTCATCACCGAAACGATCTTCGGCTGGAACGGCATGGGCCGCTACTTCATCCAGACCATCGGCAAGAACGACGTGCACGGCACGGTCGCGACAGCAGCCTTCGCCGCTGCCCTGACCGCGATCGGCGCGATCCTCGCGGATGCCGCCACCGTCTTCCTCGACCCCCGAGTGAGGGTGAACTGACGTGGCTACAGACGTGACGACCGACGCCTCGTCCGGCGCGGCGGAGGACCCGGCGACGCAGCCGGCTTCCCCCGCGAGGAAGAAGGACGCGTCCCACCTCGGCCTCGGCCGGCTCTACCTGCGCCGCTTCCTGCGCAACCGCCTCGCCGTCGTCGGCGTGGTGATCTTCGTGCTGCTGGTGCTGTTCAGCGTGTTCGGCGGCCTGTTCACTTCGTACGCGTACTCCGACGCCGACTTCGCCGCACTCACCCAGCCGCCGAGCGGCACCCACTGGTTCGGCACCAACCAGGGCGGGAACGACATCTACGCCTCCGCGGTGCACGGGCTCCAGCGCTCCCTGGCCATCGCCGTGAGCGTCTCCGTCCTGACCGTCGTCGTCGCCGCGGTCATCGGCTCCAGCGCCGCGTACTTCGGCGGCCGGGTGGAGAAGGCGACACTCGCCGTCATCCACTTCCTGCTGGTCGTCCCCTCGTTCCTCATCCTCGCCCTGGTCTCCCATCGCCTCGCCGGCGACTGGCGGGTCCTCATCGTCGTGCTCACGGTGTTCGGCTGGATGTCCACCGCGCGGGTCATCTGGTCCGTCTCGACGTCACTGCGGGAACGGGACTACGTGACGGCGGCCGAGTTCATGGGCATCAGCGCACCGCGCATCATCCTGCGCCACATCATCCCCAACCTCGGCTCGCTGCTGATCGTCAATCTGACGCTCGGCGTCGTCGCGACCGTACTCAGCGAGACCGCCCTGTCCTTCCTCGGATTCGGCGTCCAGACCCCGGACGTCTCCCTCGGCACGATGCTCGCGGACGGTGCGAGCACCATCACGAGCGCCCCGTGGCTCTTCGCCTTCCCCGCGGGCCTGGTCGTCCTGCTCACCGTGTCGATGACCTTCGTCGGCGACGGGCTGCGCGACGCCCTCGACCCCACGTCCGTGACCGGTGCGGCAGGAGGCCGACGATGACTCTCACGACCCTGGCCGAATCCCCGGCACCCACCGACGCCACCCCCGTGCTCTCGGTGCGGGACCTGCGGATCACCTTCCCCTCCGAGGCCGGCCCCGTCGAGGCGGTGCGCGGCGTCGACTTCGATCTCCTGCCGGGCCGGACGCTCGGCATCGTCGGCGAGTCCGGCTCGGGCAAGTCGGCCACCGCGATGGCCGTGATGGGCCTGCTGCCGCCCTCCGCCGAGCTGCGAGGTCAGGTGCTGCTCGACGGACGTGATCTGATCGGCCTCGCCGACAAGGAGCTCTCCGCGATACGGGGCAACTCCATCGGCATGGTCTTCCAGGACCCGCTGTCCGCGCTCACCCCGATCTTCTCCGTGGGCAGGCTGCTCTCCGACGCCCTGCGCGTCCACCAGGACCTGACGAAGCGGGCGGCCTGGGAGCAGGCCGTCGAACTGCTCGATCTCGTCGGCATCCCTGACCCGCGGGGCCGGGCCAAGTCGTTCCCGCACGAGTTCTCCGGCGGAATGCGCCAGCGTGTCGTCATCGCGATGGCGATTGCCAACAAGCCCTCCGTGCTCGTCGCGGACGAGCCCACCACCGCCCTCGACGTCACCGTGCAGGCCCAGATCCTGGACGTCCTGCGGCTGGCGCAGAAGGAGACCGGAGCCGGGCTCGTCCTCATCACGCACGACCTCGGGGTCGTGGCCGGCCACGCCGATGACATCGCCGTGATGTACGCGGGCCGGTTCGTGGAGCGCGCGGAAGTCGACGAACTGTTCCGCCGGCCGACGATGCCGTACACCGCGAGGCTGCTCGCCGCCGTGCCCACCGTGGACAGCGGGGTCCACCGGCCGCTGGTCCCGATCGGCGGGGAGCCGCCCGCCCTCGTGGACCTCCCGGGCGGCTGCCCCTTCGCGAGCCGCTGCGCCGTCGCCCAGGACGCGTGCCGGGCCGACGAGCCCGGACTGCGCGAGATCACCGGGCACGGGCACGTCGCCTGCCTGCGCGCGGACGAGATCGCCGACGGAACCCTGGACCCCGCCGGAGACGTGGGGCCGGGCGACCTGCCGAGCGGGTCCGGGCACGCGGAGACCGGCGAGGTGGTGCTCCGGGTCGAGGACCTCGTCAAGACCTTCCCCGTCACCAAGGGCGCCCTCCTCAAGCGCCGGGTCGGCACGCTGCACGCCGTCAACCGGGTGAGCTTCGAGCTGCGCGCCGGGGAGACCCTGGGGCTGGTGGGCGAATCGGGCAGCGGCAAGACCACGACGCTGCTGGAGGTCCTCCGGCTGAAACAGCCCGAGGGCGGGCGGATCGAGGTCGCCGGAACCGATGTCGGCACGGTCGAATCCGCCGCCCGGGTAAGGGAGTTGCGGCAGGACGTACAGATCGTCATGCAGGATCCGCTGGGGGCCCTGAACCCGCGGCTGCCCGTCTTCCAGCTGCTTGCCGAACCCCTCCAGGCCATCGGGCGGGACCGCGAGTCGATCCGCTCCCGGGTCCATGAACTCCTGGCGCTGGTCGGCCTGGACGCCTCGGTCAGCGGCCGTTTCCCGGCCGCGCTCTCCGGCGGCCAGCGCCAGCGGGTCGGCATCGCCAGGGCCCTGGCGACCGAGCCGAAGCTGCTCGCCCTCGACGAGCCGCTCTCGGCCCTGGACGTGTCGGTGCAGGCCGGGGTGATCAACCTGCTGGCCCGGCTCAAGCGCGAACTCGGGCTCGCCTACCTGGTGGTCGCCCACGACCTGGCCGTGGTCCGGTACATCTCCGACCGCATCGCGGTGATGTATCTCGGGCACATCGTCGAGACCGGGGACACGGAGACGATCTTCTCCGATCCCAAGCACCCCTACACCCGGGCGCTGTTGTCGGCGATCCCGGTGCCCGACCCGCAGCGGGAACGCGCCCGCGAACGTGTCGTGCTCCAGGGCGAGCAGCCGAGCGCCACCCGGCCGCCCGCGGGCTGCGTCTTCGTCGACCGCTGCCCCCTGTACCGCCTCGCCGACGAGGACGTGCGCCGGCGCTGTCGCACGGAGCGTCCCGAGCCGGCGGCGGTGGCCGGACGCCCCGGCCACCAGTACGCCTGTCACGCCGTCTGAGCCCGCTCACGGCACTCCGGGGCCACCGCGCCGCCCCGCCCGCAAACACAGCTCGTCCCTACGTTCACCGAACCAGAAGGAGCCCTTCCGCCATGCGCGCAAGACTGGCCCTGCCCATCGCCCTCGTCGCCGCCGTCTCGGTCGCAGCCACCGCGTGCGACGCCTCCTCCGGGAAGGACGGGTCCGACGCGGCGGGCAAGGACACCCCCAAGGCCGCATCGGCCGCGGCCGACTACAACCCGGTGCCGTACGACCGGATCAAGGACGGCGGCACCTACACCACCGCCGGGACCTTCGACGACCAGGGCAACCCGTTCAACGTCAACGCCACCCTGACCGCGTCCCGGGTCTGGGCCTGGTACAACGCCGACGCGATCACGTACTCGCCCACCGGCGAGGTGCAGTACAACCCGGACTACTACAGCGACGTGAAGGTCTCCGTCGAGGGCGGCAGGCAGAAGGTCACGCTGACGATCAACGAGAAGGCCACCTTCAACGACGGCACCCCGATCGACTGGACCGCGATCGAGGCCACCTGGAAGACCAACAACGGTTCGAACAAGGCCTACGACGCCTCCTCCACCGACGGCTACGACCAGATCTCCTCGGTCCACAAGGGCGAGAACGCCAAGCAGGCCGTCATCGAGTTCAAGGGTGTCAACGCCTCCTGGACGACCCTGTTCACCACGTTCCTGCACCCCAAGGCGGCCACCGTCACCAACTTCAACAAGGCGTACGTCAAGAAGGCCCACCCGGAGTGGGGTGCGGGCCCGTACACCGTCGGCAAGTGGGACACCCACTCGGGCGGCATCACCTTCGTCCGCAACCCGAAGTGGTGGGGCAAGAAGGGCAAGCTCGACAAGCGCGTCTACGTCAACCTGGAGTCGACGGCCGCGGTCAACGCCTTCAAGAACGGCCAGCTCGACTACACCTCGGCCATCGACGCGGAGAGCCTCAAGCAGGTCAAGGGGCTCAAGGGGACGGAGATCCGCAGCGGCGGCAGCCCCTTCGAGTACTCGCTCTACTTCAACACGAAGTCGGCCAACCTCTCGGACACGGCCGTCCGCAAGGCCATCCAGGAGGGCATCGACCGCTCCCAGATCGCGAAGATCCAGTTCCAGGGGCTCGACTACAAGGAGCCGCTGCCCGGTTCGGCGGTGCTGTACAGCTTCCAGAAGGGCTACCAGGACAATGTCTCCGCCGTCCTGAAGTACTCACCGGACGAGGCGAAGAAGACGCTCGACGCGGCGGGCTGGAAGCCCGGCAGCGACGGCATCCGCGTCAAGGACGGCAAGAAGCTGGAGGTCGGCTACACGATCCTCGGCGACGAGCCGCTGGACAAGGCCATCGCCGGCGCCTTCACCGCGATGCTGAAGCCGGTCGGCGTCGAGGTCGTCACCAAGAAGGCCGACGAGGCGGACTTCTCGAAGATCCTCAGCGACCGCAGGTTCGACCTCTTCCTGTCCGGGAACCGCTCCATGGACCCGTTCGGTGCCCGCTACCTGTGCGACTTCTACTGCTCGGACCGTGACTCCAACATCACCGGCTCCGGTACGCCGGCCCTGAACAAGGAGATCCGCGCCACCGCCGACATAGCGGACCTGGACGAGCAGGTCGCGGCGGTCAACAAGGTCGAGCAGAAGGCGCTCCAGCAGTACGCCTTCCTGCCGCTGTTCAGCGGACCCTCGACGTACAGCGTGAAGAAGGGACTCGCCAACGTCGGCGCCACCATCTTCTACAGCCCGCTCCCGGAGACGGTCGGCTGGGAGAAGTAGTCCACGCCCACCCGGGTCCCGCCCCGGTGCGGTCGCTCGACCGCACCGGGGCGGGGCGCGTCAGATGGTGTCCCAGCGCGCACCGTCGTACGCCTGCCCGATCCGTTTCATCAGCTCCTCGTCCACCGCGAATTCCGTGTCGTCGATCCGCCCGACCGGCGCGACGCCCTGCGAGTTGGTGAGGAACGCCGACCGGAAGGCGCCCAGCCCGTCCAGGGTCACCGGACGCCGCACGGACGTCAGCCCCGCGGCGGGCAGTTCCCGCTCCAGCAGTGCCATGGTGATGCCGAGCAGACAGGGGGCGTCCGGCCAGACGACCGAAGTGCCGTCCCAGAAACCGATGTTGGTGATCGCGCCCTCCGTCACCGCACCGTCCGGCAGGGTCAGCAGGGCCTCGTCGAACCCGGCGCGGGCGGCCAGCTGCGCGTAGTACGTCTGGCCGAACTCGCCGGGCCGCTTGATGTGCGGCGCGGTGCGGGCGTACGGGACGGACATCAGGCCGTGCGGTTCGGCGGACTTCCGCGCCGGCTCCCGCACCGTGACCATGACGGTCGTCTCCGTGTCGCCCGGAGGCAGATAGCCGTGGACCCGGACCGAGGCGTCCCGCACCCCGGCACTCTCCAGCGCGTGCCGGATCAGTTCGCGGACCCGTGCCCCGTCCAGGCCGCGCTCGAACAGCTCCTGGTTGGCGGCGTCCAGCCGGGCCAGATGCAGGGCCAGGCCGCGCACCTTTCCGTCCCTGACCTGCATGGCCGTGAAATGGCCGTAGCCGAGGAAGGCCGGAATCCGCAGGTCCGCCTCGGTGGCCGGATGTCCGTCGAACTCGGCGTACGGGGAGGGCGCGGGCGGGGGAGTCGTCATGCCGTCCACCGTATGCCGCGACGCCCGGCGGCGGGACCCGGCGAAAGGACTTGACCTCAACCATGGTTGACATACGAGCCTCTTCGCATGGACCTCACCACAGCACCCACGCCCCCTTCCACCGCACCCCTGAAGGTCGCGGTCATCCTCGCCAGCAATCGCGAGGGACGGTTCGCCCCCGTCGTCTCCGACTGGTTCCTCTCGCACACCGCCCCCCACCCCGACATCGAGACCGATCTGATCGACGTCGCGGAACTCGACCTCCCGGTCGCCCTCTCCTACCGGCCCGACGCCGACGCGCAGGCCCGACTCGCCGCCGTTTCGCCCCGGTTGGCGACGGCCGACGCCTTCGTCGTCGTCACCCCCGAGTACAACCACTCGTACCCGGCCCCGTTGAAGAACCTCATCGACTGGCACCGCGCCGAATGGCAGGCCAAGCCCGTCGCCTTCGTCTCGTACGGCGGGGTATCCGGCGGGCTGCGCGCCGTCGAGCACCTGCGGCAGGTCTTCGCGGAGCTGCACACCGTCGGCATCCGCGAGACCGTTTCCTTCCACGACGCGGGCGCACTCTTCGACGACGAGGGCAGGCACCGGGACCCGGCGGGCTGCGACGCGGCGGCCAAGGTGCTGCTCGACCAGCTGGTCTGGTGGGGGCACGCCCTGCGCGACGCCAAGGCCGTCCGACCGTACGGCGTCTGACCCGGGAACGCTGCGCCGCGCCGCGACGTCCCCGACAATCGAGGGGTACCGGAACACACGCGACCGACCCCGCAGGAGCCGAAGGTGACGACGACGGCATGGCTGACCGTACTGACCACGACGGACAGCGAGGAGAAGGCCCACTCCCTGGCGCAGGGCGCGGTGGAGGCGCGGCTCGCCGCCTGCGTACAGATCTCCGCGCCCGTCACCTCGGTCTACCACTGGCGGAACGCCATCGAGACCACCGAGGAGTGGCAGCTGCTGTTCAGGACGACGGCCGAGCGGTACGACGAACTGGAGGCCCACCTCCAGGAGGCGCACGACTACGAGACCCCGGAGATCATCGCGATCCCGGTGCTACGGGGCAGCGCCCGCTACCTCGCCTGGGTCTCGGCCGAGACCGCCCCGGTCACCTCCCTGTAGCCCCGGGCCCGTCCCGGGGCTACTCCCCGTGCGCCGCCAGCGCCTCCCCGATCCCCGGCTCCCGCGGCCCCAGGAAGTACGGGTCGGGCTTGAACACGGCGTCCAGCGCCGCCTTCCCCGCCGCGAACACCTCACGCGTCCCGCCGTAGTACCAGGTCGCGTCGTGCACGGCGTCCACGCCGACCCCGTACGCGTCGATCCCCGCGGACCGGCACAGCGCGATTGCCCGGCGGATGTGGAACCCCTGGCTCACCAGCACCGCGCGGTCGACCCCGAAGATCTTCTTGGCCCGCACGCACGAGTCCCAGGTGTCGAACCCGGCGAAGTCGCTCACGATCCGCTTGTCCGGCACCCCGTGCTCCCTGAGATAGGTGCGCATGGCATCCGGCTCGTCGTACTCCTCGCGGCTGTTGTCACCGGTCACGAGCACGACCTTCACCTTGCCGTCCCGGTACAGCTCGGCGGCGGCCTTCAGCCGGTTGGCGAGATACGGCGAGGGTCTGCCCTGCCAGAGCCCCGCCCCGAACACCATGGCCACCTGCTGCGCGGGCGCGTCCGCGGTCGTCCTGACCCGGGCGTCGGCGACGGAGTACATCCAGGTCGCGGGCGCCAGCGCGAGCACACACGCGACCATCACCCCCTGCACGGCCCGCCGCTGCCCACGCCGGGTCCGCGGCCACCGCGGCCGCAACCGCCCGAGCAGCTGTCGTCCCGGCCGCTTCACCCGCATGGGAGCCCCCTTTTTTTCCGTGCCGTGCTCCGTCGTCCCACATGATCGGACGATTCACGGGCCGAAAGGGTTCTCGAACGGGCAGGATGAATGCCATGAACCGAACCGGGGCCGAGGACGACTGGGTGACGATCGCCGCGTACGAGAACCTGAAGGGTGCCCTGCACCCGGCTGCCGCCGCCCGCGCCTGACTACGGGACCGGGGCATCGACTGGATGCCGATACCCGCCGGTGAACTGCGCTGCGACCTGGCCTGCGCCCCGGGCCCGGACGGCCACTGGCGCGGCTGGATCACCGTCCGCGCCCGCGCCTCGGCGCTGCGCCCCCTGGGCCTCCACCCCGACCAGCCCACCTGCCGCCCCACGGCACCCTCGCCCCCGGGGTGGTGGCACGCGGCGGCGGAGCGGGCGGCCCGGCGGCCCCGGTGAACCGGCGGCACGGAGGCTCCACGGCACCCGTCACCCGCCCGCAACGGCGCGGCAACCTCGGTCCCGCACCATCGGACCATGACGCAGCCGGCACCGGCACCAGCCCAGGAGTCCCTGCCCCTCGACAGCACGGCGCAACTGCTGACCCGCATCACCGCACAGCTCGGCACCCAGCTCGGACTCGTCGCGCTGAACGGAACCCGGAGGACCGCACCGACGCTCCCGGCGGCGGAAAACCTGATGAACGGACATTTCCGGGCGACCACCTGAGCCTTCTTGTCGGTCCGGCCGTTTACTGTCGGAACCATGGACGGCATGGACGGTACGCAGGGCACACAGGACCACGGCACGGCCCCCTACGGCGCGGCCGACGCCCAGCGCTGGGACACCGAGCCGGACAAACGGCCGGGCCGTACCGCGTTCCAGCGCGACCGCGCCCGGGTGCTGCACTCCGCCGCGCTGCGGCGGCTCGCCGGGAAGACCCAGGTCGTCACCCCGGGCACCCGCAGCCATGCCTGGGACGCCAGTCCGCGTACCCGGCTCACCCACTCCCTCGAATGCGCCCAGGTCGGCCGCGAGCTCGGGGCCGCGCTCGGCTGTGACCCCGACCTGGTCGAGACGGCCTGCCTCGCCCACGACCTGGGCCACCCGCCGTTCGGACACAACGGGGAGCAGGCGCTCAACGACTTCGCGTCGGACTGCGGGGGCTTCGAGGGCAACGCCCAGTCGCTGCGCCTGCTGACCAGACTCGAACCGAAGCGGTTCGTGCCCGACACCCGCACCGGCGAACTGGTCAGCGTCGGGCTCAACCTGACCCGTGCCGCCCTGGACGCCGCCACCAAGTACCCGTGGCCGCGCGGCGCGCACCCCACCGACCCCGGCTCGCCGAAGTTCGGGGTGTACGAGGACGACCTCCCGGTCTTCGAATGGGCCCGCGAGGGGGCGCCGAAGGACCGCAAGTGCTTCGAGGCCCAGGTCATGGACTGGTCCGACGACGTCGCCTACTCCGTGCACGACTTCGAGGACGGGCTGCACGCCGGGCACATCGACCCCAACTGCCTCTACGCCGAGCCGGAGCGGAACGAGATCTGGGCGGTCGCCATCGGCCGCTACGTCCCCGCGGACACCGAGCCCCAGGAGCTGGCCGACGCGCTGGACCGGCTCATCGCCCAGGACTGGTGGCCGCACGACTACGACGGATCCGCCGTCGCCCAGGCCCGGCTGAAGGACGCGACGAGCCAGCTCATCGGCCGGTTCTGCCTCGCCGCCGAGAGCGGCACCCGGCAGGCGTACGGGACGGGCCGCCTCGGCCGTTACGCCGCCGAGCTGGTCGTCCCCCGCGAGGCCCGCAACGAATGCGCCGTGCTCAAGGCGGTCGCCGACCGGTACGTCATGCAGCGCGCCGAACAGGAGGCGATCCGCGCCGACCAGCGGATCGTCATCGCCGAGCTGGCCGCCGCGCTGACCGCACGCGCCCCGGAGGGGCTGGAGCCGCAGTTCCGGGCACTGTTCGACGCCGCCCGCGACGACAGGGCCCGCAAGCGGGTCCTGGTCGACCAGATCGCCGCACTGACCGACGCCTCGGCCCGCTCGCTGCACGCGGCGCTCACCGAACGCCGCCGATGACCGGCGCCCACCCCGGTCATGGTGATCCGTCCCGTTTTCGCCTTGTCTGCGAGCCGTGCCCCATCCCGCGGGCCGCACCGCGCAGACTGGCCCTGACCACTAGGCCCTGTCGTCAAACTGCCGTCTGCCGTGCGATCGCACGCACCGGACGCCGCGCGGCCGCCCTCCGGGCGGCGACGCCAGTTTGACGACAGGGCCTAGGGTTCTTCGTTTGGATCAAGCCGGGCTCGCGGGGCCCGATCCCTCCTGCTCCGGCCCGATCCGAACGAGAGACCCCGGGTGTGACCTGATCGGGGTACACCCTCTTTCGCCATCACGCTGCGTGCGGGACGCTCGCAGTTGGCGGCGCCGCGCAGCAAGCACCGAGGAGGCATCAAGTGGTCGACGCACATCGGACGTTCGTCATCGTCGGCGGAGGACTGGCGGGAGCGAAGGCGGCCGAGACACTCCGGGAGGAGGGTTTCAGCGGCCGGGTGATCCTGCTCGGCGACGAACGGGACCATCCGTACGAACGGCCTCCGCTCTCCAAGGGCTATCTGTCCGGCAAGGAGGAGCGGGACAGCGTCTTCGTCCACGAGACCGCCTGGTACGCGGGCGCCGACATCGAGCTGCACCTGGGACAGCCCGTCACCTCGCTCGACCGGAAGGCCCGCGCCGTACAGCTCGGCGACGGCACCGTCGTCCACTACGACAAGCTGCTGCTCGCCACCGGGGCCGAACCCCGCCGCCTCCCCGTACCGGGCACGGACCTGGCCGGCGTCCACCATCTGCGCCGCCTCGCCCACGCCGACCGGCTGCGCAACGTACTGGCCGCACTCGGCCGCGACAACGGCCATCTGGTGATCGCCGGGGCCGGCTGGATCGGACTGGAGGTCGCGGCGGTGGCGCGCGGGTACGGCGCCGAGGTCACCGTGATGGAGCCGGAACCGACCCCGCTGCACCAGGTCGTCGGCCCCGAACTCGGCCAGATCTTCACCGATCTGCACCGCGACCACGGGGTCCGCTTCCACTTCGGCGTCCGCCTCACCGAGATCATCGGCCAGGACGGCCTGGTGCTCGCCGTCCGCACTGACGACGGCGAGGAGCACCCCGCCCACGACGTGCTCGCCGCGATCGGCGCCGCGCCCCGCACCGCCCTCGCCGAGACCTCCGGACTCGCCATGGCCCCACGCGCGGACGGCGGCGGCATCGCCGTCGACGCCTCCCTGCGCACCAGCGACCCGCACATCTTCGCGGCCGGTGACGTCGCCAACGTGGCCCACCCGCTGCTCGGCACCCGGCTGCGCGTGGAGCACTGGGCGAACGCGCTGAACAGCGGCCCGGCCGCGGCCCGCGCCATGCTCGGCCAGGAGGTCAGCTACGACCGGGTGCCGTACTTCTTCTCCGACCAGTACGACCTCGGCCTCGAATACTCGGGCTGGGCGCCGCCCGGCAGCTACGACCAGGTGGTCATCCGGGGCGACGCGGGGAAGCGGGAGTTCATCGCCTTCTGGCTGAAGGGCCGCCGGGTGCTGGCCGGGATGAACGTCAACGTGTGGGACGTCACCGAGACCGTGCAGGGACTGATCCGGTCCGGCCGGCAGATCGACCCGGACGCGCTGGCGGACCCGTCGGTCCCGCTGGAATCCCTGGCCTGAGCCCTGCCGGACAGGCCCGGCCGTTCCGCCCGGCGGCCCCGGACGGAACGACCCGGCCGGTCCGCCCGGCACCACCGGGTTCCACGGATCACATCGGCACGCGGCACGGCTGTCGTACCCCACCCGTAGACTTCACCCGTGGCAGGCAGGATCAATGACGACGACGTGAAGGCGGTACGGGACGCGGTCCCGATCGACGCCGTCGTTTCCGAGTATCTCCAGCTGCGCAACGCGGGCGGTGGCAACCTCAAGGGCCTCTGCCCGTTCCACGACGAGAAGTCCCCCTCCTTCCAGGTCAGCCCGAGCAAGGGTCTCTTCCACTGCTTCGGCTGCCAGGAGGGCGGCGACACGATCGCCTTCGTGCAGAAGATCGACCATCTGACGTTCGCGGAGGTCGTCGAGCGGCTCGCCGCCAAGGCGGGCATCACCCTGCGGTACGAGGAGGGCGGGTACAACCCCTCCCACCAGCGCGGCGAACGCATCAGGCTGGTCGAGGCGCACAAGGTGGCCGCCCAGTTCTACGTCGAGCAGCTGGACAGCCCCGAGGCCGAGATCGGCCGGAAGTTCCTCGCCGAGCGCGGCTTCGACCAGGCGGCCGCCGCCCACTTCGGCATCGGCTACAGCCCGGCCGGCTGGGACCACCTCACCCGCTATCTGCGCGGCAAGGGCTTCAGCGACAAGGAGCTGATCACCTCCGGCCTCTCCCAGGACGGCAGGCGCGGCCCCATCGACCGCTTCCGCGGCCGGCTGATGTGGCCGATCAGCGACACCTCCGGCGACGTCGTCGGCTTCGGCGCCCGCAAGCTGCGCGACGACGACAACGGCCCGAAGTACCTCAACACCCCCGAGACCGTGATCTACAAGAAGTCCCAGGTGCTGTACGGGATCGACCTGGCGAAGAAGGACATCGCGAAGGCCAGCCGGGCCGTGGTCGTCGAGGGCTACACCGACGTCATGGCCTGTCATCTCGCCGGGATCACCACCGCCATCGCCACCTGCGGCACGGCCTTCGGCGGCGACCACATCAAGATCCTCCGCCGGCTCCTGATGGACAACGGCAGCGCCCGGGTGATCTTCACCTTCGACGGTGACGCGGCCGGGCAGAAGGCCGCCCTGCGCGCCTTCGAGGACGACCAGAAGTTCGCCGCGGAGACGTACATCGCGATCGCCCCGGACAATATGGACCCCTGCGATCTGCGTCTGGCCAAGGGCGACGAGGCCGTCCGCGACCTGGTCGACCCCCGCACCCCGCTCTTCGAGTTCGCGCTCCGCCAGATCGTCGGCCGGTACGACCTGGAGACCCCGGCGGGCCGCGGCGCCGCGCTCGACGAGGCGGCCCCCGTCGTCGCCCGGATCAAGAACAGCTCCTCGCAGCACGAGGTAGCCGTCCAGCTGGCCGGCATGCTCGGCATCCTGGACACCCAGTTCGTCGTCAAGCGCGTCGGCCAGCTCGCCCGCTGGGCCCGCGAACGGGGCGACCAGCGGGGCCCCGCCCAGCCACCCTCCCGCGGCGGCCACCAGCACCAGCAGGTCCAGGCGCCCGCCGCCCCCTCGGGCCCCGCGCTCAACCTCCGCAGCCCCGCCCACCGCACCGAGCGCGAGCTGCTGAAGCTCGCCCTGCAGAAGCCCGCCCTGGTCTCCCCGGCCTTCGACGCCTACGGGGTGGACGAATTCACCGCCCCGCCGTACGCCGCCGTCCGGCAGTGCATCGCGGAGGCGGGCGGCGCGGAGCTGGGCGTCCCCGAGACCCGCGAATACCTGGTCCAGGTCCTGGACGCGGCCCCCAACGACACGGTGCGCAATCTGGTCACCGAGCTCGCCGTCGAGGTCTTCCACGGCAAGACCATCGACGAGACCTACGCGGGCATGCAGCTCGTCCAGGTCCGGCTGCGCGCCGTCGACCGCCGGATCGACGACGTCCAGGGCAGCCTCGCGCGCCTCGGCAGCAATGTCGCCCCGGACCATCTGGCGGCCGCGCAGAACGAGGTCTGGGTCCTCCAGCAGTACGCCCAGTCCCTGCGCAACAGCGGGGCCGACGCGCTCTGAGAGGCTGTCGAGCGCCCTGCGGGCAAGGGCCAGTCCGGCGGATCATGGCCGGGGTCGCGCCCGATCCGCCGGACAGGCCCAAGCGCCCCCGCGTAACCGACCGGTCACGGACCGGACTCAGAAAGTCGCCGCACGCCCCTCGTGGCGGCGATGTGTCTTCCCCCACACTGGGGGGCGGTGCCTGAGACATCGGAGCGCGGCCGGCCCACCGAACGGTGGTCCTCCATCCCCGCGGTCCGGCAGCGATCACCTGGAGGTCGCCCCCGTGCAGACCCGGACCCTGACCGAAACCGAGCATGTCTCGGCCATCCCCGCGCAGAACCGGGCCGTGCGCCATCCGGAGGCCGCGGTGGAGCCGCCGACACCGACCGACCCGCCCGAGCCCCCCGAGGCACTCATGGAGGAGTCGCCCCGGGTGCCCGAGCCGCCCGAACCGCGGAGCCGTCCGGAGACCGCCGGTCCGTCCTCCGACCTCTTCCGCCAGTATCTGCGGGAGATCGGCCGGATCCCCCTGCTCAGCGCCGCCGACGAGGTGGAGCTCGCCCGCCGGGTCGAGGCCGGACTCTTCGCCGAGGAACGACTCGCGGGCACCCCGGATCCGGACACCCGGCTGGCCGTCGATCTCGACCGGCTGGTGGTCATGGGGAGGATGGCCAAACGCCGCCTCATCGAGGCCAACCTCCGCCTCGTCGTCTCCGTCGCCAAACGCTATGTCGGCCGCGGGCTGACCATGCTCGATCTGGTCCAGGAGGGAAACCTCGGGCTGATCAGGGCCGTCGAGAAATTCGACTACGCCCGGGGCTACAAGTTCTCCACGTACGCGACCTGGTGGATCCGGCAGGCCATGTCCCGCGCCCTCGCCGACCAGGCGCGGACCATACGGGTCCCGGTCCATGTCGTCGAACTGATCAACCGTGTCGTACGGGTCCAGCGCCGGATGCTCCAGGAACGCGGCTACGAGCCGACGGCGGAGGAGGTCGCCGGCCAGCTCGACCTCACCCCGGAGCGGGTCGGCGAAGTCCTGCGGCTCGCCCAGGAACCGGTCTCGCTGCACGCCCCGGTCGGCGAGGAGGACGATGTCGCGCTCGGCGACCTGATCGAGGACGGCGACGCCGCGTCCCCGGTCGAGTCCGCCGCTTTCCTGCTGCTGCGCGAGCACCTGGAAGCGGTGCTCTCGACCCTGGGCGAGCGCGAGCGGAAGGTGGTCCAGCTGCGCTACGGGCTGGACGACGGACGGCCCCGCACCCTGGAGGAGATAGGAAGGATCTTCGGCGTGACGCGTGAGCGCATCCGCCAGATCGAGTCCAAGACCCTCAGCAAACTGCGGGACCACGCCTTCGCCGACCAGCTCCGCGGCTACCTCGACTGACGGCACGAGGGCCCGGACCGGCGGGGGGGGGGGTTGGGTCTCGGGTGTGAACAAGCGGGCTTTCTCTAACACCTCTATGACCACCCGCACCCAATATGCCCCACACCCCCACGCGTCACCACGCTCCG
>NZ_JBHVWT010000001.1:380339-547946 GCF_042882135.1 Streptomyces sp. NPDC058240 | reverse complement strand
GAAAGGAGGAAAAAAACACCAAAAGAAAAGGAGGAACCCACCCCTCCAAACACCCCTACCACCCCCCCAGAAAAAGAAAAAACACCCCCCCCCACCCCGCGACCCCCCCCCGGGCCCTCGGGTCCGAACGGGCGGTGTTCCTAGTCGACTTCGGCGACCGCCTGCGCGAACTGCGCCGAATACAGCCGGGCGTAGGCGCCCTCGGCGTCCAACAGCTCCTCGTGCGTGCCCTGTTCGACGATCGAGCCGTTCTCCATCACCAGGATGACGTCGGCGTCCCGGATGGTGGAGAGCCGGTGCGCGATCACAAAGCTCGTACGGCCATGGGCCAGGCGCGCCATCGCCTTCTGGATCAGGACCTCCGTACGGGTGTCGACGGAGCTCGTCGCCTCGTCGAGCACCAGGATCACCGGGTCGGACAGGAATGCCCGCGCGATGGTGATCAGCTGCTTCTCGCCCGCGCTGACGCCGGAGCCCTCGTCGTCGATCACCGTGTCGTAGCCGTCCGGCAGCGTACGGATGAACCGGTCGGCGTGGGCCGCCTTCGCCGCCTCCTCGATCTCCTCACGGGTGACCTCGCGCGACGCTCCGTACGCGATGTTGTCCGCGATCGAACCGCCGAACAGCCAGGTGTCCTGGAGGACCATGCCGATGCCCTGCCGCAGCTCGTCGCGCGACATCTTCGTGACGTCGACCCCGTCCAGCGTGATCCGGCCGCCCGTCACCTCGTAGAACCGCATCAGCAGATTGACGAGCGTGGTCTTGCCGGCCCCGGTCGGGCCGACGATCGCGACCGTGTGACCCGGCTCGACGTTCAGCGACAGATCCTCGATGAGCGGCTTCTCCGGGTCGTAACGGAACGACACCTTCTCCAGCGAGACGCTGCCCCGCAGCTCCTCGGGGCGCTCGCGCTCGCCGGGCGCGGGGTCGGCGCCCTGCTCCTCGGCGTCCAGCAGCTCGAAGATCCGCTCGGCCGAGGCGACACCCGACTGCACCAGGTTCGCCATCGAGGCGACCTGGGTCAGCGGCATCGAGAACTGCCGCGAGTACTGGATGAACGCCTGCACGTCACCGATCGACAGCGACCCCGAAGCGACCCGCAGACCACCCACGACGGCGATCAGCACATAGTTCAGGTTGGAGACGAACATCATCAGCGGCTGCATGATCCCGCTGTTGAACTGCGCCTTGAAACCGGCCTCGTACAGCGCTTCGTTCTGCTCGGCGAAGTCCCTCGCGGACTCCTCCTGCCGGCCGAAGACCTTCACCAGGGTGTGCCCGGTGTACATCTCCTCGATGTGGGCGTTGAGCTTGCCCGTCACCTTCCACTGCTGCACGAACTGCGGCTGCGAGCGCTTGCCGACCTTCGTGGCCACGACCACCGAGAGCGGCACCGTGACCAGGGCGACCAGCGCCAGCAGCGGCGAGACCCAGAACATCATGACGAGCACGCCGACGATGGTGAGCAGGGAGTTGATGAGCTGGCCCGTCGTCTGCTGCATCGTCTGCGAGATGTTGTCGATGTCGTTCGTCGCCCGGCTGAGCACCTCGCCGCGCTTGGCCCGGTCGAAGTACGACAGCGGCAGCCGCGACAGCTTCGTCTGGATGTCCTCGCGCAGCTGGAAGATGATCCGGTTGATGATCCGGATCGACAGCCGGGTCGCCACCAGCATCAGCAGGCCGGCGCCGACATAGACCGCCAGTGCCACCAGCAGGACGTCGCCCACCGCACCGAAGTCGATGCCTCGACCGGGGACGAAGTCCACCCCGGAGAGCATGTCGGCCAGGCCGCTGCTGCTTTTGCGCAGGCCCTCGATGGCCTGGTCCTTGGTCGTCCCCTCGGGCATCTCCCGGCCGACGACCCCGGCGAAGATCAGGTCGGTCGCCCGGCCGAGGATCTTCGGCCCGACCACCGACAGGGCGACGCTCAGCACCGAGGCCGCCAGCATCACGTACAGCGGGGTCTTCTCCGTCGCGAAGCGCCTCAGCAGCCGCTTCGAGGACCCCTTGAAGTCCATGGACCGGTCGGTCGGCGCCCCGCCCGCCATCATGCGTCCGCCAGGCCCGGCCATTACGCGGCCTCCGCTTCCGTCAGCTGGGAGAGCACGATCTCCCGGTACGTTTCATTGCCGTCCATCAGCTCGTGATGGGTGCCCGAGCCGACGACCCGGCCCTCGTCCAGCACCAGGATCCGGTCCGCGTCGCGGATGGTGGACACCCGCTGCGCCACGATCACCACGGTCGCCTCGGACGTCTCGTGCGTCAGCGCCCCGCGCAGCGCGGCGTCGGTGGCGTAGTCGAGTGCGGAGAACGAGTCGTCGAAGAGATAGATCTCCGGGCGCTGCACCAGCGTCCTGGCGATGGCCAGACGCTGCCGCTGCCCGCCCGAGACATTGGTGCCGCCCTGCGCGATCGGCGCGTCCAGACCGTGCTCCAGCGCCGTGACGAACTCCTTGGCCTGCGCGACCTCCAGCGCGTGCCACAGCTCCTCGTCGGTCGCGTCCGGATTTCCGTACCGCAGGTTCGTCGCGACCGTCCCGGAGAACAGATACGGCTTCTGCGGAACGAGACTCACGGTCTTCGCCAGCAGCGCCGGCTCCAGCGTCCGCACATCCGTACCGTCGACCAGCACCTGGCCGTCCGTCACATCGAACAGCCGCGGTACGAGCCCGAGCAGCGTCGACTTCCCGCTGCCCGTCGACCCGATGATCGCGGTGGTCTCGCCGGGGCGGGCCACCAGATCCACCGACCGCAGCACCGGCTCCTCGGCGCCCGGGTAGCGGAAGTCCGCGCCGCGCACCTCCAGATGACCGTGGGCGCGCAGCTCCCGGACCGGCTTGACCGGCGGGACCACGCTGGACTCGGTCTCCAGGACCTCCTGGATGCGCTCGGCACAGACCTCGGCGCGCGGCACCATCATGAACATGAAGGTGGCCATCATCACCGACATGACGATCTGCATCAGATAGGCGAGGAAGGCGGTCAGCGCGCCGATCTCCATGCCGCCGCTGTCGATGCGCTGGGCACCGAACCAGAGCACGGCGATCGACGAGACGTTCACGACCGTCATCACGGTGGGGAACATCAGCGCCATCAGCCGGCCCGTGGACAGCGCCACGTCCGTCAGCTCGGTGTTGGAGCCGCGGAACCGCTCCTCCTCGTAGCCGTCACGGACGAAGGCGCGGATGACCCGGTTGCCGGTGATCTGCTCGCGCAGCACCCGGTTCACCGTGTCGAGTCGCTCCTGCATCGTGCGGAACAGCGGACGCATCCGCTTCACGATGAGGCTCACCGCGATGCCGAGCACCGGCACCACCGCGAGCAGTACCGCCGACAGCGGGACGTCCTGGCCGAGCGCCATGATGATGCCGCCGACGCACATGATCGGGGCCGACACCATCAGGGTGAAGCTCATCAGCACCAGCATCTGGACCTGCTGGACGTCATTGGTCGTACGGGTGATCAGCGAGGGCGCCCCGAATCGTCCGACCTCACGGGCCGAGAACGACTGCACCCGGTCGAAGATCGACGCCCGGACGTCACGGCCGAGCGCGGACGCGGTACGGGCGCCGAAGTAGACGGCCCCCATGTTGCAGACCACCTGGCCGATGCTGACGGCGATCATGATGCCGCCGAATTCGAGGATGTAGCCCGTGTCCCCCTTGACGACACCGTTGTCGATGATGTCGGCGTTCAGGGTGGGCAGGTAGAGGCTGGCGCAGGTCTGCAGCAGTTGGAGGAGGACCAGCAGCAGGATGGGTTTTCTGTACGGACCGAGATAGGCCCGCAGGAGTTTTATGAGCACGCGTGTCTCTCGGAGTCGGCAGAGGGCGGGAGTCGACCCATTTTCCGGCACCGGGGGCCGCGACTGCGAGTAATTTTATTCAAGACCAGGTCAAAAAACAGACCGAGTACACAAGTGGAGGGGTTCATCTCCACCGGTGTACCCGGTCATATCCGCACAGGTGGACGGCTCAGGTTGCGGAGTCGAACGCTCCGGGATGGATCTGGTCCCGCGTCGCCACGTACTGCTGGCGCACCGCCTGCCCGACCGCCAGCTCGTCGCCCGGCTCCAGCACCTGCGCCGCGGCGCCCTGCCAGGCCGGGGGAGTGAGCGGATCGGCCGTCCCTTGCGAGACGCCCAGCGCCCAGGCCGCCTGCCGGGCCGCGCCCAGCGCCGCGTACTCGGCGGGCTGCGGCACGACCACCTGCGTACCGAACAGCGCCGGAGCGAGCCCCTGCACGGCGGGCAGCTCGGCAGCCGCCCCCAGCAGGAAGACCCGCCGCACCTCCACGCCCCGGCCGCGCAGCACATCGAGCGCGTCGGCCAGCGAGCACAGCATCCCCTCGAACGCCGCCCGCGCCAGATGCTCCGGCTTCATCGACTCGCGCCGCAGCCCGCACAGCGTCCCCGCGGCATGCGGCAGCTGCGGCGTCCGCTCGCCCTCCAGGTACGGCAGGAGCACCAGCCCGGACGCGCCCGGCGTGGACTTAAGCGCCAGCGCGGAGAGCTCGTCGAGGCCCTCCACGCCGAGCATCTCGGCGGTCCCGCGCAGCGCCCGTACCGCGTTGGACGTGTGCACCACCGGCAGGTGCTTCCCGGTCGCGTCCGCGAACGAAGTGATCATCCCGGTCGGATCGGACAGCGCCTCGTCATGCACCGCCATGACCGAGCCCGACGCACCCAGCGACACCACCGCGTCGCCGACCCCGACCCCGAGCCCGAACGCCGCCGCCATCGTCTCGCCGGTCCCCGCGGAGATCAGCAGCCCCTCGGGCGTCGTCCCGGCCGCGTCGGCGGGACCGAGCACCTCGGGCAGCGCGGCCTGGTGCCCGAGCGCGAGCTCCACCAGATCGGGCCGGTAGGAGCCGGTGTCCGCCGACCAGTAGCCGGTGCCGGACGCGGCACCCCGGTCGGTGGTCCGCCGGGCGGGACGCCCCAGCAACTGCCAGACCAGCCAGTCGTGCGGCTGGAGCACCGCGGCCACCCGCTGGGCCGCCTCCGGCTCGGTCCGTGCCAGCCAGCGCAGCTTCGACACCGGCTGCGCGGCCTGCGGCACCGCCCCGACCGCCTCGGCCCAGGGCTGCCGCCCGCCGAGTCCGTCGATCAGATCGGCCGCGGCGACCTGCGCCCGCTTGTCGTTGCCGAGCAGCGCCGGGCGGACGAGGTTGCCCTGGCGGTCCAGTGGCACCAGGCCGTGCTGCTGGGCGGAGACGCCGATGGCCTGCACCCCTTCGAGCAGCCCGTCGGTGGCGGCCTCGCCGAGCGAGAGCAGCCACGCCTGCGGGTCGACCTCGGTGGCCTTCGCCTCGACGGGGTGTGCGGCGAACCCCCGGCGCAGCACGGCGCCCGTGTCCGTATCGCAGACGACGATGTGTGTGAAGGCGGAAGAACTGTCCAAGCCGGCGACTATCCCCATGCCCAAGATTCTGCCGCACCGCCGGAGCTTCTCCGTACCGGTTGGTGCGGCAGCGGTGGGGACGGTCCGGCTAGGTGTTGGTGGTGCCCCAGTCGTCCTCGCCGTTCCGGCCGCGGTCCCGCAGCGAGCGCACCCGGTCGGCCACCGAGGCGGGGACCTTGTCGCCGACCTTCTCGCTCACCGAGTGGTACGCCTTGCCGGCCAGATCGCGGCCGCTCTGCGCCGCGGACTCGGCGGTATTGCGCACGGCCGGATTCTGGGCGAACTGGCGTGCGGACTTCTTCAGCTGCTCGTAGCGCTCGCGCCCGGCCCGTGTCCCGATCACGTATCCGAGGGCCAGTCCGGCGATGAACGTGAGCCGGTACCGCATGGCTGCCACCCTTCCTTGCTCAGTGCGACGCTCAGTGCGACGTGTGCTGCCCGCCTACCCGCGGGCACCGGAGATCACCCCGGGGGATACCGATTGGCAAAGCACCCCCCTGCTTGCGCTAATGTATGTGTCGCAGCGAACGCGCGCCGCCCGGCAGCAGCCAGGTAGGTAGGGTTCGGTGCATACGCAGCAATCCCCTGTAGCTCAATTGGCAGAGCAGCCGGCTGTTAACCGGCAGGTTACTGGTTCGAGTCCAGTCGGGGGAGCGCGATCCCCTGTAGCTCAATTGGCAGAGCATTCGGCTGTTAACCGGAGGGTTACTGGTTCGAGTCCAGTCGGGGGAGCGGAACGGAAGAGGACCCCGAGGGGTCCTTTTTCGTATGTCCGCCGACGGTCGTCACCGTGGTGCGTGTGGGATGCGTGTGACTCTTTCGCGTGTACTTCGCTCCCTCCGGAACCGGACGGCCGACGGCGAGGTCTTCATGGTCATGCGAAGCCGACCATCCGGAGCGAGAGATCGTATGACCGGCTATGCTGCGGCAGACGGCGCGCACACTTGTACGCGCCACGCCGAAAAGGGGCGGTAGCTCAGCCGGTTAGAGCAGCGGACTCATAATCCGTCGGCCGTGGGTTCGAGTCCCACCCGCCCCACTGCCGATGTTCCGGCAGAAACGTTATGACCTGCGTATACGTAGGCGCGAGGGCCCTCACGGATTCCGTGGGGGCCCTCACCATAGCCCCGTAGCAAGATCAAGTGGCCGCTCCCCGGCCCGGCGGGTCGTGCCGGTGAGGTCCGGCCGGGGCCCGCCCGTTCCGCGTCGAAGCGTCAGTGCGTCGGTGCGTCAGTGTCCGTACGGGCGGCCCCGATTGTGCGCGGCCGGGCGATGGCCGTGGCGGTGTCGTGAGGTGTGGGGCGCCGTCGGTCGCCCCGACGGATGTCCGGAGAGTCACTTATGACAACGCTCTGAAGGGCTGCGGTATTTCGTCCCTTTTTATCCTTGATTTCGGCTTCTACGACTTGTTGGCCTCAGGGGTCGGACGTAGTGTCGAAAGTGCCGCAGCAAGAGCAAGGAGCGGCGCAACGAACTCCCCAGAGGAGGCGAAGATGAACGTACGCAGCATCTTCGACTACAGGGGCCACGGCGGTGGCGGTGGCTACGGTGGCGGACGCGGCTTCGGACGCGGACGCGGTGGCTACGGACGCGGCTTCGGCTTCGGACGCGGACGCGGCGGTTACGGCCGCGGCGACGGCGGTGGCGGACGTGGCGGTTACGGCCGCGGCGGCGGCGGTGGGTGGGGTTACTGACCCGACACCCCCGACACCATCCCCGAAACGAGGCAGGCTCGCGCTGCGGCGCGGGTCGGTCTCGCGGTTTTGGGGTCCGCGCCTATGGAGATGGTCCATAGTCCGAGCACTTCTGTGACGTGACGCCCATGCGCCTCAGCAGCTCGTCCCGGCGCTCAGCGCCCCCCGAAGAGACTTCTCAGGACTCGGTGACGGATGTCCCGATCCGCACGGATCCCATCAGCATCGTCGTAGCGTTCCGGCGCTTCTGGCCACTGACCAAGGGTGACCGGCGCTGGCTCATCCTCATTCTCCTGTGCGCCGTCCTGGCCGCCATCGCCGAGACCATCACGGTCCTGCTCTTCGCCAAACTCACCGACACCGCTCTGCAGACCGGCTCCGTCAGCGCTTTCTGGAAGCCTGCCGGCCAGTGGCTCGCCGTGGCCGTCATCGGTGCAGTGGTGGGGTATCTGGGCAACTCGCTCGCCGCCTGGGTCGCCGAACGCTTCGTGATGAGGCTGCGGGCACGGGTATTCGGACATCTTCAGACGCTTCCGCCGCACTTTTACCAGCGCAATCGCCGCGGTGACCTGGTGGAGCGGCTGACAGGTGACGTGGAAGCCATCGAAGCGCTCGTGGTCTCCGGCATCGTCGGGGCGGCATCGGCCGTGTTCAGCACGCTCTTCTACGCCGCCGCCGCGCTGTGGCTGCGCTGGGATCTGGCCCTTGCCACCTTTGTCATGGTGCCGCTCTTCTGGTTCACGACCACGCGTTTCGCCGGGCCCCTGCGCGCGGTGTCCCGGCGCGGTCGGGCGGCGGACGGTGCCATCACGGCCGTGGTCGAGGAGACGTTGGTCAACGTCGTCATGACCCAGGCGTACAACAGGCAGCACGATGAGGAGGAGCGGCTTTTCAGCAAGGCGCGTATCCGGCTGAGGACAGCGGTGAAGGCCGTCCGCCTCACCGAGTTCTACGAGCAACTCGTCGAGGTCCTCCAAACGTTGTGCGTCCTGGCGATCATCGGTCTGGGGGCGTGGGAGATCTCCCGGCACCGGATGACGCTCGGACAGCTGCTGGCCTTCGCCGCCTTCATCGGCTACCTCTACCCGCCGATCCGCTCGCTGGGCCAGCTCGGCCTGACGGCCACCGCCGCGACCGCGGGCGCCGAACGACTGCTGGAGATCCTCGACGCCGAGCCCGCGGTCACCGACCCGGGCGATTCCGTGCCCGTGCCGCCGCGGAGCCGGGCGCTCGGCGAGGTGGAGGCGCGTCAGGTGTTCTTCCACTACCCCGGCAGCGACGAGATGGTGCTCCGGGACCTCTCGTTCTCCGCAAGTCCCGGGGAACTGCTGGTCATCACCGGCCCCAGTGGTGCGGGCAAGTCGACCCTGGCGGCGCTGCTGCTGAGGTTCTACGACCCGGACGCCGGCAGCGTACGGCTGGACGGGGTGTCCGTGGACCGGCTGCCGCTGCCCTACCTCCGGCAGAACATCACGCTGCTGCCGCAGGACACGCTGGTCCTGCACGACACCATCGAGAAGAACATCGGCTGCGGAAGCCTCGACGCGAGCCACGACGATGTGGTGCGGGCCGCGCGGGCGGCCGACGCCCACGAGTTCATCCAGGTTCTCCCGGAGGGATATGACACAGTCATTTCCACCGGCACCTCCCGGCTCTCCGGCGGCCAGTTGCAGCGCATCGCCATCGCCCGCGCCATGCTGCGCGACGCGCCCGTTCTCCTCCTCGACGAGCCCACCACCGGACTGGACCGGCTGGCCGCGGAACGCATCCTCGAACCCCTGCGGCGGCTGGCCCGGGGCCGCACCACCATTGTGATCACCCACGACCTGGCCCTGGCCGCGGACGCCGACCGCATCCTCGTCCTGGACGAGGGGCGGCTGGTGGAGTCCGGCACGCACACCCAACTTCTCGACAGGAGCGGCCTGTACGCCACACTGTTCGAGCGCCGCACCCACCCGCACAACGGGACCGCGTACAAGCCTGCCCGGACGTCAGGGATCCACTGGAGGTAGCCGGTCCCCGGCACCCAGCCATAACGGCACGGCCCGACCCGGTCGTTACTATCCGGCGTGACCGAAACGACCGAAGAACCCGCCGCCCGCCGCCGCATATTCGCCGACCTGACACCGCTGCGGAGCTCCCCCGACTACCGGCGGCTCTGGTTCGGGAACACGGTCTCCTGGGTCGGGCAGGGGATGACCTCGCTCGCCGTGTCGCTCCAGGTCTACGACATCACCGGGTCCGCCTTCTCGGTCGGGCTCATCGGACTCTGCTCGTTCCTGCCGCTGGTCGTCTTCGGGCTGTACGGCGGGGCCGTCGCCGACACCATGGACCGCCGCAAGCT
This sequence comes from Streptomyces sp. NPDC058240, assembly GCF_042882135.1. NCBI lineage: Bacteria > Bacillati > Actinomycetota > Actinomycetes > Kitasatosporales > Streptomycetaceae > Streptomyces > Streptomyces sp. NPDC058240. The sequence continues at coordinate 538,506 of NZ_JBHVWT010000001.1, read as the reverse complement.
GGGCCTGGCCAGCTCCGCCGGGTCGTTCGTGCTCTCCGTCGCCCTGGTCGCCATCACCGTCGCCGGGGTGGAGCAGGTGGGGCTGCTGTACGCGGTCGTCGGCCTCCAGGCGGCCTGCTTCGCGGTCAACGCGCCCGCCCGCAGCTCGATGATCGCCCGGCTGCTGCCGCCCGAGCAGCTGCCCGCCGCCAACGCCCTCACCTCCATGACCAGCACCACCGGCACGCTGGTCGGGCCGATGCTCGGCGGGCTCGTCGTCGGCTGGTGGGGCTACCGGGCCGCGTATACCGTCGACGCCATCACCTTCACCGCCTCGCTCTACGCGATGTGGCGGCTGCCCGCCATGCTGCCGCAGCGCGAGGAGGGCGCGGGGGACAAGCGGGCGTCCGTCGCGGACGGGCTGCGCTTCCTCGGGACCAGGCCCAATCTCCGGATGACCTTCTTCACCGATCTGTGCGCCATGCTGCTGGCCCACCCCCGGGCGCTGTTCCCCGTCGTCGCCGTCCTCTGGTACGGCGGCGACGCGAAGACCACCGGACTGCTGGTCGCCGCCCCGGCGCTCGGCGCGCTGCTCGGCGGGGTGTTCTCCGGCTGGCTGGGGCGCATCCGACGCCACGGCCTCGCCGTGCTGCTCGCCGTCGCCTGCTGGGGCACCGCCATCGCGGTCTTCGGCCTGACCCGGCAGCTCTGGCTCGGGCTGCTCTTCCTGGCGCTCGCCGGGTGCGCGGACACCACTTCGATGGTCTTCCGCAACACCATGCTCCAGGCGGCCGTGCCGGACGAGATGCGAGGGCGGCTCCAGGGCGTGTTCATCGTCGTCGTGGCGGGCGGGCCGAGGCTCGGCGACTTCCTGGCGGGATCGGTCGCCGACCTGACCTCGCCCGGCCTGGCGGTGACCGGGGGCGGGATCGCCTGTGTCGTCGCCGTCTCCCTGCTGGCGCTGCGGTGGCGCGGGTTCGCGCGGTACGACGCGCGGGACCCCCAGCCGTGACCGCCCCGCCCGCGCCTCACCCCCGCGGCACGTCCCCGGCTCCGTCCCGCGGCCCCACCACCGAGCGGGCGAAGCCCAGTTCCACCAGGTCCTGGGGGCGCAGCCGCAGCTGGTCGGCCGTGGCACGCACCTCGTCCGGGGCGCGCTTCAGGATCGCCGCCGCCAGCTCCGGGGCGATCACCGAGAAGTAGCTGTCCCGGGTGACATGGGTGTTCCCCGGTGCCGCGAGGGCCAGCGCGCCGCCCGAACCGCCCTCACCTATCACCAGGGTGGTGACGGGGACCCGGGCCTCCGCCAGCGCCGCGAAGGCGCCTGCGATGGCGGCGCCCGCGCCCGCCCGTTCCGCCTCCGCGTCGTTCGCCGCGCCCGGGGTGTCGATCAGCGTGAGCACGGGAACGCCGAGCCGGTCGGCCAGCCGGATCACCCGCGCCGCCGTGCGGTAACCGGCCGGGCGGGTCGCGGTGCCGCACTGGGCCACGTACGCGATGGACCGGCCGCCGCGCCGCCCGAAACCGCAGAGCAGCCCCGGGTCCGTACCCCCGCAGCGGTCGCCGCCGAGCGGGAGCCGGTGGGCGAAATAGGCGTCCAGATACGCCTCGGCGCGCGGCCGGGCGGGCGAGCGGGCCTGCCGGACCGCGTCCCAGCCGGTCACCGGAAGGCCGGTGGCGGACAGGGCGTCCGGCACGGGGGCGGGGAGCGCCGGGGAGCCCGGGGCGTGGAGCGCCCGCAGCCAGTGGGCCACCGTCCCCGGGAGCTCGTCCGGCGGGACGACCGCGTCGATCTGGCCCGCGGCCAGCTGGCCCTCGGCGGTGTACGCGTGAGGGTCCGCGTCCGGGGGCCGTACCCGGGAACCGGCGAACCCGACCTGGGCGCCCGGCAGCGCCAGGATCACATCGGCGCCCGCGCCCAGCGTGGCCCAGCCGCCCCCCGTCGTCGGGTCGCGCAGGACCGCGAGCTGCGCGGGGCCCGCCGCCCGCAGCCGCGCCGAGGCACGGGCCACCCGCTGGAGCTGGGTCAGGGCGACCATGCCCTCCTGCATCCGGCTGCCGCCCGTCGCGATCAGCGAGACGAGCGGCAGCGCCCGGGTCCGGGCGGCCTCGTACGCGGCCTCCAGCCGGTCCCCGGTGCGCTGCCCCAGCGAGCCGCCCAGGAACCCGAACTCGAACGAGACCAGCACGCAGGCCCGGCCGCCGACCGAGGCGAGGCCGTGGACGACGGACTCCTCCTCGCCGGTACGGGCGGCGGCGCGGGCCCGGGAGTCCGCGTACCCGGCCCAGGCGAGGGGCCCGTCCCCGGCGCCGTCACGGCCGGGCGCGGCGGCGTTCCCGGGCTCCCCGGGCTCCCCGGGCTCCCCGGGCTCCCCGAGCCCCCCGAGCTCCTCGAAGTCCGCGGTGAGTGCCGCGATCGCCGCTCTCGCCGTCAGCCGGTCAGGCATGGAGCGACCGCTTCATGATCTTGCCGAGGTCGTTGCGGGGCAGCGCGTCCAGGTAGCGGACCGTGCGCGGGCGCTTGTGCGGGGACAGCTGGGCGGCCACATGGTCCGCGAGCGCGTCCCCGGACGGCGGCGACGCCGGGTCGGCCGGCACCACCCAGGCGACGATCCGCTCGCCCAGATCCGGGTCCGGCTCACCGGTGACGGCGGCCTCGCGGACGCCGGGGTGGTCCAGGAGCGCGTTCTCGATCTCCCCGGCGCCGATCTTGTAGCCGCCGCTCTTGATCAGGTCGGTGGCCTTGCGCCCGACGATCCGTACGTAGCCGTCGGCATCCCGGGTGGCCATGTCCCCGGTGCGGAACCAGCCGTCCTCGGTGAGTGCGGCGGCCGTGGCGTCGGGGCGGTTCAGATAGCCGGTGAAGAGGTTCGGGCCGCGCACCTGGATCTCGCCGATGGCATCGGGTCCGGCACCGTCCTCGGCGAGGACGGTGCCGTCCTCCTCGACCAGGCGGAGCTCCACGCCACGCAGGGGCGCGCCGACCGTTCCGGGGCGCGGTTCGCCGTCGGCCCGGACGCCCGTGTTCATCAGGGTCTCCGTCATGCCGTACCGCTCGATGACCCGGCGGCCGGTGGCCGTCGCGATCCGCTCGTGGTCGTGCACCGGCAGTGCGGCCGACCCGGACACCAGCAGCCGGGCTCCGGCCAGTGCCTTCGCCAGTCCGGCAGCCCCGGGGCCGGAGCCGTCGAGGGCCTCGGCCAGCCGGTGGTACATCGTCGGTACGCCGAAGAGCATGGTGCCGCCGGACGACAGTTCCCGGGCCACCTCGTCGGTGGAGAACCTGCCCAGGTGCCGCACCGATCCGCCCCGCCGCAGCGGCCCCAGCACGCCCAGGATCAGGCCGTGCACATGGAACAGCGGCAGGGCGTGGACGAGCACGTCGTCGCCGGTCCACTGCCAGGCGTCCTCCAGCGCGTCGAGCGAGGCCGCGATGGCCCGCCGGGGCAGGATCGCGCCCTTGGGCGGGCCCGTGGTGCCGGAGGTGTAGACGATCAGCGCGGGGGACTCGGGGGAGGGCTCGGGGAGCGCGGCGCCGGCGCCCTCCCCGGCCGTGTCGACGTCGATGCGGTCCAGCGCGTCCAGCACCGGCGGGAGCGTGTCGCCCGCCCCGGCCAGCACCACGGTCGGTTCGCTGTCGGCCACGATGTGGGCGAGTTCGCGCGTCCCCGTCTTCGGGTTGAGCGGAACCGCCGGCACCCCGGCACGCAGCGCGGCCACGACGGCGACCACCGTCTCGGGGGTGGGGGTGGCCCAGACGGCGACCCGCCCGGCGCCGGCGAGACGCGCGGCGAGCGCGGTGGAGGCGGTGGCCAACCGGTCGTAGGTCATGGTGTGTTCGCCGAACCGGGTGGCTTCCCGGGTCGAACCGTCATCCGGCACAAAGAGAAGAGGAGTCACCCACCGCACCCTAGGCCCTGTCCCGAACGAGAGACCCTGGTCCCGCTGGAGTCCCCGCATGCGGCCGTACGCGTACACGCACCCCGCGAGCGCCAGGTCCGACAGCAGCATGAAGCCGATCGAGTACGAGCCCTTCGCGCTGTAGATCGCACCCATCACCAGCGGCGGCACGAAGCCGCCCAGGCCGCCCATCGCGCCGACGATCCCGGTCACGCTGCCCACCTTCGCCTGCAGCGTCACCTGCGAGACCAGGGCGAAGACGCTGCCGCTCGCGGTGCCCGGGCCCGCCGCCATGCAGAGCAGCGCGATCGTGCCGCCCGGGGCCAGCGGCGGGTCGAAGGCCTGGACGATCGCCATCAGGGCGGCCAGGCCGAGCGCCGCCGCCGTGACCACGGCCGGGTGGACGCGGTCCGAGAGCCAGCCGCCGATCGGCCGGAAGATGACCGTGACCAGGGCGAACCCGGCGGCCTTCGTGCCGGCGTCGGTGGGTGAGACAGGTCGTACCAGGTCTTCAGATACGTGGGGAGATAGACGCCGAACGCGACGATTCCGCCGAAGCCGATCGCGTACAGCGCGTACAGCGCGGACAGCTCCCAGGTGACCCGCAGGTTGCGGTAGGCGGCCGAGGACGGCGCGTCGACCGTGGTGGGGGACTGCTTGACAGCTGTATACACCCCTTCAGTCGTGGGCGGGCGCAGGCCCTGGGCCCGCCGGAATGCGCCGAGCGGGTCACACGCGGCGGGCCGGGAGCGGGGGCGGGATGCCGCCGGGCGCGACTTGCCCAGTCACGAACCGGAAAAAGCTGCGACAATCGCAGTATGGACCGTCTGGACAGAGAAATCCTCGGCGTCCTCCAGGAGGATGCCCGGATCTCGTACCGCGACCTGGGCGTACGGGTCGGGCTCAGCGCCAACGCGGCGGCCGACCGGGTACGCCGACTGCGCCGCGACGGTGTCATCCGCGGCTTCACGGTGATCATCGATCCGGCCGCCGACACCCGTACCGGCCTGGTCGTCTTCATCGATGTGACGCTGCGGATCGATACGACGAACGAGGTGTTCGAGCGGGCCGTGCTCGCCCTGCCCGGCATCACCGAAGTGGTCCATGTGACCGGCGGCCACGACTATCTCGTACGGGCCACCGTCGCCGACACCGCGGCCCTGGACGGCCTGCTGCGCAGGCTCAAACGGGAGGCGGGGGTCGCCCACTCCAGCACCCGGGTCGCGCTCAGAGCGGCGCCTGCCAGGTGACGGTCGACGGGCGCGAGCCGTCCTCCTCGCGCCCGTCGTCGGCGACCGTCAGCCGGACCGCGGCCCGCCCGTCCGGCAGCTCGGCCGTCGCGTCCACCTCCACCTCGATCGCCGACACCCCGGTCCGCCGGTGCGCGGACGCGAGGGCGCTCCGCAGCGCGGCGAGCAGCTGCCGGTCCACGGGATCCCGGACCAGTGCGTCGACCGCCCCGGTGAAGTGCACCGACGGCGGGAAGCCGAGTACGGCGGCGGCGCCCCCGGTCTCCCGCAGCACCCGGCCGCGGAAGGTGGCGGGGACCTCGGCAGGCGGCTGCTGAAGGGCGAAGATCGCCGTCCGGACCTCCTGAATGGTGGAGTCCAGTTCGTCGACGGCCCTGCCCAGCAGCTCGTCCGTCTCCGGGGCGGCGGCCCGGCGGCGGGTCGACTCCAGCATCATCTCGGTCGCGAACAGCCGCTGGACCACGAGGTCGTGCAGATCGCGGGCGATCCGGTCCCGGTCCTCGTACACCGCGAGCTGTTCCCGGTCGTGCCGGGCGTCCGCCAGGACCAGCGCGAGCGCGGCCTGCGAGGCGAACTGCGTGGCCAGCAGCCGGTCCACGGCCGTGTACGGGCGGTCGCCGCGCCGCCGGGGCAGGGCGAGGGTGCCGATCAGCTGCCCGCCGCTCTGCAACGGCAGCATCATGCTGGGGCCGAACCGGGACCGCACATGTGTCGTCATCCGCGGGTCGGTCGCCGAGTCCTCGATGAACACCGGCTCTCCGCCAAGCAGTTGGACCAGCACCGCGGAGCCGGGCTCGATCGCCGTACCGACGATCCCGGCCGGGTCGTCGAGCGTGGACGCGGTGACGATCTCCATCCCGCCCGCCTCGTTCGGCTGGAGGATGACCCCGGCGCAGGCGTCGGCGAGCGCTCTGGCCCCTTCGGCGACGGTCATCAGCGCGTCGGCCGCGCTCCCGCCGGTCAGCAGCGCGGTGGTGACGGCGGCCGCCCCCTCGATCCAGCGCTCCCGCTGCCGGGCCGCCGCGTACAGCCGGGCATTGGCGATCGCGATGCCGGCCTGCGCGGCCAGCGCCCTCAGCACCGCCGCGTCCGAATCGGTGAAGCCGCCGGTGTGCTTCCCGGTGAGGCAGAGGTTGCCGAAGACCTGGTCGTGACCCTGGATCGGCGCCCCGAGGAAGGGACGCGTCGGCGGATGGCCGGGCGGTACACCGCCGGCCCGCGGGCCGGCGGCCGGATCGTCGCGGTGCGACGGCTCCGGCTCGTCGGCGAGGACGCCGGGCATCCCCGGGTGCCCGTCCGGGAGCCGGCCGATCCGCTGCCGCTCGGTGTCGTCGAGCCCCGAGGTGTACAGCTCACCGATGGTGCCGTGCTCCGGGTCGAACATGCCGAGCGCGCCGTACCGGGCCCCGGTCAGCGCCGTCGCGGTGTCCACGATCTGCTGGAGCATGGCCCGCAGTTCGAGATCGGAGCCGATGCCGAGCACCGCTTCCAGAAGCATCGACAGCGGGGGCTTCTCCGGGACGGGGGCCGCAGCGGCGGCCTTCTCGCCGGACGGCCCGGCGGCCGTGTCCGTCATATCGTCGGTCATACGCCGCACCCCCGGGGTGCTCAGCAGGCGAGCGGGTCGAGGACCATCGGCTCGATCTTTCCGTCCAGCATGGCACCGAGCCCCAGTACCGCGCAGACGTCCGGACGTTCCGCGATGTGCACCTGCATGCCCGTCGCGTCCCGCAGCATCTGGTCGAGACCGGGCAGCAGCGCGCTCCCGCCGACCATCATGATTCCGCAGTCCACGAGGTCGGCCACCAGGTCGGGCGGGCAGTTGCGCAGGATCGCGCCGAGCCCGTCCAGGACCGCGGTCAGCGGTGCGTGGATGGCCTGGCGGAGGGCGGCGGTGTCGACCTGCGCCGAGCGGGCCAGACCGGTCGCCACGTCACGGCCGTGGATCTCGGTCGTGGCGGGCCCCTGCGCGGTCAGATCGCTGCCGCTGAGCGCCAGTTGCAGCGGGCGCAGGGACTGGCTCGGCAGCATCAGCGAATGGTGCTGACGCAGATGCTGGATCACCGCGTGGTCGATGGCGTCGCCGCCGACCGGGATGCGTACGGCGCTCACGATCGAACCGAGCGAGAGCACCGCGATCTGGGTGGTCGCGGCCCCGCACACCATGATCATGGTGGCGGTCGGCTGCTCGACCGGCAGCCCGCAGCCGACGGCCGCCGCGATCAGGGTGTCGACCAGTTCGACCCGACGGGCACCGATCCCGACCAGCGTCTCGACGGCGGCCCGCTGGGCGAGCGGGTCGCTGTCGTGCGGCGTGCAGGCGGCGGCCCGCAGCCGGGGCTTGCGGCGCAGTTGGCGGCGGAGCTTCTCGCCGAGCAGATGGCGGAGCATGCGCTGGGCCATCTCGATGTCGATGACGGTTCCGCCGGAGACCGGGCGGGCCACCCGGATGTAGTCGGGGGTGCGGCCCGTCATCTTTTCGGCGAGCGCGCCGACGGCGATGAGCGACCCGGTACGCGTGTTCACCGCGGCGACGCTCGGCTCGTCGACGACGAGCCCGAGGCCCTTGACGTACACGCGGGTCCGGGCGGCCCCGAGGTCGACGGCGACATGGCAACGGCGCAACTGCTCAAGACTGACGGTCACGGCAGGTTCTCCCGAGTGCGCGGACGGTGGCACCGGCGGGCAGCCGGCTCTCTCGCATACTGCGCCGTTCGGAGGCGTGGCGCGCGCTGGGATGAGCCGTAGGAGGTACACAGCTGACGGGCCGACAGAGGAGGGCGGCGCGCGGGAATCAGCCCGGCAGCAGCCGCTGGAACAGGCCCCAGGTGAACTCGGCGACGTACGGCTCGCCCGTTCCCGGCGCGGTGATCGCGAGCGCCCAGCGGGTCGGCGCACTGCCTTCCATCGGGCGGGCCGGCGGGAAGGCCCGCGCGACCTCGTCGACCGTGCCCGACCAGGGGCGCAGATCCTCGACCGCGCGCAGCTCGGGCACCGGCGCCCCCGGCGCCCGGACCAGCCACTCGTTCCACACCGCGCCGCCCGGCGCGACCATCACCTCGAACCGGAGATCCGGCCAGAGCGGCACCGGCCACCGCAGCGCGTCGCACTCCAGGTCGCCGATCGTGCGGCGTACGGACGACACGGGTTCGCCGAGCACCGAACGGTAGCGGCGCAGGGTGCCCCGTCCGCCGGGCGCCCGCACCATGGCCTGCCAGCGCCGGTTGGCCTCGCGCATCTCGGCGAGCGAGGCGCTCAGCTCGTGCCGGGCGTCCTCGACGAGACCGGGCTGGTGGTCGGCCATCCGGCGCAGCAGGACGAGCTGGAACTCACGGGGGCCGAAGGGCGCGGTCATGGATCCAACGCTTCCACACCCCGGGTCCAGGGCCTATCCGGGGACGGGCCCGGCTCGCCCAGCATCCGGCGCAGCAGGTCCCGCAGCATCGTCCGGTCCCCCTCCGACAGCTCGGCCAGCGGCTCCCGCGCGAAGGTGAGCGAATCGCGCAGCTGCTGCGCCGTCCGGGTGCCCAGCTCCGTCGGCGCGGCCAGCTTCACCCGGCGGTCGGCCGGATCCGGCCTGCGCTCCACCAGGCCGCGCGTCTCCAGCCGGTCGACGATGCCGGTGACGTTCGACGGCTCGCACTTCAGCTTCTGGGCGATCTTGCGCATGGGCATCGGCTCCAGGGCGAGCAGCCCGAGCACCCTCGCCTGCGCACCGGTGAGCGAGTGGGCTGCCGCCGCCTCGTCGTACTCCTCGTAGTAGCGCGCCACGACGGTACCGATGAGCTCGACGACTTCGAGGGTCAGAGGGTCTGTGCGGGTGGTGGCCATGACACCCAGGATAGCCGGTTGCTTGACAAGGTGAAATATTCAGGAGCATGGTTGTTTCACTACATGAAGCATTTTGCTTCCCCGGTGCGGCCCCGACCGCCCCGGTCGGAGCTTCCCCCACCCCGTAGGACATCGAGGAGAACCCGAGCCCATGTCAGCAGCACTTCCCACGTCCGGCCGTGAATGGCACCTCGTCGCCCGCCCCCACGGCTGGCCGAAGGCCGAGGACTTCGCGCTGCGTGAGGCCCCGGTCACCGCTCCCCGCGAGGGCCGTGTCCTCGTCCGCAATCTGCACTTCTCGGTCGACCCGTACATGCGCGGCCGGATGAACGACGTGAAGTCGTACACCCCGCCCTTCAGACTCGACCACCCCATGGACGGCGGAGCGGTCGGCGAGGTCATCGCCTCGAACGCCGAGGGCATCGCGGTCGGCGACCACGTCCTGCACGGCCTCGGCTGGCGCGAGTACGCCGAGGTCCCGGCCGAGCACGCCGTGAAGGTCGACGCGTCGATCGCCCCGCTCTCCGCCTACCTCGGCGTGCTCGGCATGACCGGGCTCACCGCCTACGCGGGCCTCTTCGACGTCGCCTCCTTCAAGGAGGGCGACGCCGTCTTCGTCTCCGGCGCGGCCGGTGCGGTCGGCAGCCAGGTCGGCCAGATGGCGAGGATCAAGGGCGCCTCGCGGGTCATCGGCTCGGCCGGTTCCGACGAGAAGGTCAAGCTCCTCGTCGAGGAGTACGGCTTCGACGCGGCCTTCAACTACCACGACGGCCCGGTGGTGGAGCAGCTGCGCGCGGCGGCCCCCGACGGCATCGACGTCTACTTCGACAACGTCGGCGGCGAGCACCTCGAAGCGGCGATCTCCTCGCTCAATCTGCACGGCCGCGTCACCGTCTGCGGAATGATCGCCCAGTACAACGCCACCGAGCCGACCCCCGGCCCGCGCAACCTCGCCCTCGTCATCGGCAAGCGGCTGCGCATCCAGGGCATGCTCGTCGGCGATCACGCCGCGCTCCAGCCGCAGTTCGTCCAGGACGTCGCCGGCTGGCTGGCCTCGGGCGAGCTGAAGTACCGCGAGACCTTCGTCGAGGGCATCGAGAACGGCTTCGACGCCTTCCTCGGTCTGCTGCGCGGCGAGAACACCGGAAAGATGATCGTCTCCCTCGCCTGACAGCCGCCCCGGCGCACCCGTTAGGCTCATCCACAGGCCGTCGCGATCGTGGGCGCGAGTCGCGGCGCACAGCAGGAGGAATCCTCAGCATGACCATTCAGGACATAACCGTTGCCTACACCGCCGTCGCCACCGCCGAGAACGGCCGTGACGGCCGCGTCTCGTCCGACGACGGAAACCTCGACGTCATCGTCAACCCGCCGAAGGCCATGGGCGGAAGCGGCGCGGGCACCAACCCCGAGCAGCTCTTCGCGGCCGGCTACAGCGCCTGCTTCCAGGGCGCGCTGGGCGTGGTGGCCCGTCAGGAGAAGGCGGACATCTCCGGCTCCACGGTGACCGCCGAGGTCTCCATCGGCAAGACGGCCGAGGGCGGCTTCGGCCTGGAGGTGGCGATCAGCGCCACCATCCCGAACGTCGACACCGCCACCGCGCAGTCGCTCGTCGAGAAGGCCCACCAGGTGTGCCCGTACTCGAACGCCACGCGAGGCAACATCAAGGTCGAGCTGTCGGTCGCCTGACCGCCCCGCTCGCAGCGGACCGAGGGCCGCACCCCGCGAAGGGGTGCGGCCCTCGGTCGTGTCCGCGAGAACCACCCGTCCGGCGGTGCCCTTCCCCACCAGTACGCTGACGCCATGCGTGATCTAGGGGCGGGCTTCGGCTACTTGATAAAGGGACAGCGCTGGGTCGGCCGGCACGGACGGTGGTTCGGCATCGGGCTGCTGCCCGGACTCATCACCCTCGTCCTGTACGCGGCGGCGCTCGTCGGTCTCGGCTACGGCGCCGACGACCTGGTGGACTGGGCGACCCCGTTCGCCGACGACTGGTCCTCGCCCTGGCTCGGCCTGCTCCGCACCACCCTGACCGTGCTGGTCTTCGGCCTCGGACTCTTCCTCGCCGTGATCACGTTCACCGCCGTGACGCTGCTGGTCGGCCAGCCCTTCTACGAGTCGCTCTCCGAGCAGGTCGACCGCACGGAGGGCGGCGAGGTCCCCGAGTCCGGGCTGCCGCTCTGGCGGGAGCTGTGGATCTCCGCCCGCGACAGCATCCGCATCCTGGTGCGGGTGGGGCTCTACGCGGTGCTGCTCTTCGCCCTCGGATTCATCCCGGTGCTCGGACAGACCGTCGTCCCCGTGATCGGCTTCTGCGTCACCGGCTACTTCCTCGCCGAGGAGCTCACCGCCGTCGCGCTCCAGCGCCGCGGCATGGTCCTGAAGGACCGGCTCGCCCTGCTGCGCGGCCGCCGCCTGCTGACCCTCGGCTTCGGCGTGCCGCTGGGGCTCGCCTTCCTGGTCCCGTTCGTCGCCGTGTTCCTGATGCCGGGCGCCGTCGCCGGAGCCACCCTGCTGGCGCGTGACCTGGTGGCGCCCGAGGACGAGGAGGAGGGCGAGGACCCGGCGCCCGCCCCGTACACCCTCGACAAGCACTGAGGAGATCAGCCGCCCATGACCGAGCTCATCGCGGTCGTCGTCATCACCGTCCTCGCCGTCATCAGCCCGGGTGCGGACTTCGCGATGGTCGTCCGCAACAGCTACCTCTACGGCCGTACGACGGGGCTCATGGCCGCCGCCGGAGTCGCCGCGGGCGTGCTCGTCCACGTCACGTACACGATGCTCGGCGTCGGGCTGCTGATCGCCTCGTCGACCGCCCTGTTCACCGCGATCAAGCTGGTCGGCGCGGCCTATCTCGTCTACATCGGGGTCCGGACCTTCTTCGCCCGCGGCGATGTCGACGTCGATCTGGAGTCCAAGCCGCAGCTGACCCGGCTCGGGGCCCTGCGCACCGGATTCCTCACCAACGCGCTGAACCCCAAGACCACGCTCTTCGTCGTGTCGACCTTCACCCAGGTCGTCGGGCCGGAGACCGGTGTGTGGCAGCAGGCCGGCTACGGGCTGTTCATGTCCGCCGCCCATTTCGGCTGGTTCGGCCTGGTCGCGCTGTTCTTCTCGAACTCGCGCCTGCGCACCTCGATGCTGAAGTGGCAGAAGGCCCTCAACCGGGGCATCGGTTCGGTGCTCGTCGGGCTGGGCGTCACCCTGGGCCTGTCCCACTGAGCGACGCCCGCCGGACCCCGGTCAGCTGCTGTGCACCTCCAGCGCCGACCTGACCGCCGACTCCAACGCCCCCTCGATCCAGGCCGGCTTGATCGAGGTGTGGTCGCCGGCGAAGTGCAGCGGCCCCTCGACCGAGCGCACATGGGCGAAGAGTTCGGTGTGCTGGCCCGGCAGCAGCACCGACGCCTCGCCGTACGCGTACGGGTCGCGCATCCACGACTGGGTGGCGCCGGCGCCCGTGTAGAAGACCTCGACGCGCTGCCCGTACACGTCCTGCACCCCGCCCAGGGCGTGCGGGTAGCGCTCGTCGTCGTCCAGCGAGTCCCACTTCAGTGCGTCGTCGGCCCAGCTGTACGAGGCGAGGACGACGCCGCCCGCGCTGCCCTCGATCGGGTGGGAGGGCTGGAACATGAAGCGGTTGGCGTTGTCGGTGACCGATCCGCCGCCGATGACATGCGCCGCCTCGGGCTGGTTGCGCGCGGTGGCCCGGTACGCCGCGTAGTGCACGCGCTGGTTGGGCGGGAGGTGGCCGGACGGTACGGAGGGGTGGGAGCCCAGCAGTGAACCGTCGGCCGGCGCCTTGCCCAGCCGGTAGGCGTCGTACAGACCGGGCTTGATCCGCTCCAGCTCGGTCTTCCAGTCCTTCTCCTCGAACTCCCACCAGCGGCGGCTGAATTCGAGCAGCACCTTGGTCGCCGCGTCGTAGTGGATCTCGGTGATCGCGCGCCGCTTGCCGTACGAGAGCGCGGGCGCGACGGGGATGTGGCGCAGCCCGGAGAACGGCACGGTGATGATCGCCCGGTCACCGCGGAAGGTCTGGCGCACCAGCGGCTTGCCGTCGCGGCCCTCGGAGATCGTCTCGACCTCGACGTGGTCGGTGCCGTAACCGATCCTGGTGGCCCGGCGGTCCAGCCGCACCACGTCCTTGACCCGCTCGTACATCGCGTCGGCAAGCGTGCCCGTACCGCCCGGCAGCTCGAAGAACGCGGTGTCCGGGCTGATCAGGGAGGCCCCGATGAAGCTGTGCACAAAGGCGAGATGGAGCCGGGACGTGAGGTTCTCGACCGTGCCGATGAGGTCGATGGTGCGCTCGTCGAGCTTGGCCGCCTCGGTCAGGAAGCGGAACATCGACCAGTGCCCGTACCGCTGGATGACCCGCGCCCAGCCCTCGACGAGCTCCCGGCCCTCCTTGCCCTCGAACTCCTGCCGCACGGGCTTGAAGGCGTCCCGCACGATCGACGCGGCGGTCTTGTTCTCGAACTCGGCGGGGACCCCGAACGAGCGGTTGATCGCCTGGGGCTTCTGCGCGTAGTCGGCCTTGCGCATCCGGATGCCGTTGACATGGATCCAGGTGCGGTTGACGGGCCGGCCCTCGGCGTCGACGTCCACCAGGTAGAAGCGGCGGCGCTTCAGACCGAAGCCGTCCATGAGGCCGGTGACCAGCGGATGGATGTCGGGGATGCGCATCGCGCCGGCCTCGGCGTTCTGCTTCGGGTCCGCGAACGGCGCCTTCGCCTTCTCGTGGCCGCCCTTGCGGAAGGTCTTGATCCGGCCGCCGACGCGGTTGCCGTTGGCCTCGATGACGGTGACGGTGTGCCCGGCGCTGCGGAGCAGATGGGCGGCGGTGAGCCCGGCCGGGCCGGCGCCGACGATCAGCACCTTCTTGGGGCTCTTGCGGCTGCGCGGCAGGCCCTTGGACAGCAGGATGTCGCGGTAGTGGGGGACCAGCGGCTGGTCCTGTTCGTCGCGTACGAGGATGGCGCGGGCGACGTTCAGGCAGGTGTTCCAGTCCGAGCCGGTGGCCGCGGGAGCTAACGCGGTGCCGGCTGCGGCGGGGGAGCCGGTGGCACCGGGCGCGGCGGCGCTCGCGGTGCCGGTCGCGGCGGAGACGGCGAGGGCGGCGGCACCGGCGGTGGCGCCCGTGATCAGGGTGCGGCGGGAAGGCAGGCCGGGGGAGGTTCCGGCGGGCTCGGTAGTCATGCGGCAACCCTGGGGCGCCCGGAGGGCTGCCCTGCGCCCGGACGCGCGTAGACCGCCCCGAAATCACCCGCAGGTGGCGTTCATTGATCATTGTTCTACCTGCGTCGCCGCAGGCCATGTCATGATTGCGGGTTCTCCGCAGTCCCCGGTCCCGGCGGCTGCAACAGCGCCAGGAAATCCCCGAACGCCGCGGGCATGTCCACCGAATCCGGGTCCAGCAGCCACTGGTACTGGAGCCCGTCCATCACCGCCACGAGCAGCGGCGCCGCGCGCTCCGGAGTCAGCCCGCCCGGCAGCCGTTCGCCGTACTCCGCGCGCAGTATCGCCGCCATGCTCGACCGGACCTGGGTGTAGCGGCGCGTGAAGAACTCCCGCGCGGGATGCCCCTCCGTCACGCTCTCGCCGAGCAGGGCCGAGAACGTCTGGACGATGCCGGGCCGCATCGCGTTGTACTCCACCAGCGAGGCCAGCAGCTCGATCCGCCAGACGCCGTCGCTCCGGGTGGAGCCGCCGGTGTCCCACTGGTCGCGCTCCGCCAGCACGGCGACGAGCAGCGCCTCCTTGGTCGGGAAGTAGTGCAGGAGCCCCTGCTGGCTGAGGCCGACCCGCTCGGCGACCGCGCTCAGCGAGGCGCCGCGGTAGCCGCGCTCGGCGATCACTTCGAGCGTGGCCCGGACGATCTCCGCCCGACGCTCCGTACTCCTGGCCCGCACCATCGCCCCGGCCCCTTTCGGCGCTCCATCGGTCCTGCACTGGGGACCGTACGCCATCCCCAAATATTACGGAGTGATAACGAAACCTACTGCTCTACCTGCGGTGGGGTCAGTATGGAGGCATTCAGTCCAGGTTTCGACGAGGAGGTACGGCCGTGGCAGGCGCGTCCACACCCACCAACCCCGATGCGGTCCGCGAGGCCGCGGTCGACGCGGCGCTCGCCGCACTCGGGCTCGACGACAAGGCGCGGCTGCTGGCCGGCCAGGACATGTGGTCGCTGCCCGCGCTCCCCGCCGTCGGGCTGCGCTCACTGGTGATGTCCGACGGGCCGATCGGGGTCCGGGGCGTCGCCTGGAGCGCCGACGACCCGTCCGTCGCCCTGCCCTCGCCCACCGCGCTGGCCGCGACCTGGGACCCGGCCCTGGCCCGCCGGGCCGGCCGGCTGCTGGCCCAGGAGGCCCACCGCAAGGGGGTGCACGTCCTCCTCGCCCCGACCGTGAACCTCCACCGGTCCCCGCTCGGCGGGCGCCACTTCGAGACGTACAGCGAGGACCCGTACCTCACCGGCGAGATCGGCACCGGCTATGTGCTCGGCGTGCAGGACGGCGGGGTCGGCACGACCGTCAAGCACTTCGTCGCCAACGACGCCGAGACCGACCGCTTCACCGTCGACAACATCGTCGCCCCGCGCACCCTGCGCGAGATCTACCTCGCCCCGTTCGAACGGATCGTCAAGAACGCCCACCCGTGGGGCATCATGGCCGCCTACAACCAGGTCAACGGTTCCACCATGACCGAGCACCGCTACCTGCAGAACGCGGTGCTGCGCGGCGAATGGGGCTTCGACGGCTACATCGTCTCCGACTGGCTGGCCGCCCGCTCCACCGTCGCCGCCGTCAACGGCGGGCTCGACGTCGCGATGCCCGGCCCCAAGACCGTCTACGGCAAGGCGCTCGCCGACGCCGTGCGGGCCGGTGAGGTCGAGGAGTCCGTCGTCGACGGCGCCGTACGCAACGTGCTGCGGCTGGCCGCCCGCGTCGGCATCCTGGACGGCGCACCCCCCGTCGTCGACGAGGCGGGCCGCCCCGATGCCGTCGACGGCGGCGCCCTGGCCCGCGAGATCGCCCGCCGCTCCTTCGTGCTCGTACGCAACGAACGCGCCGCCCTCCCCATCGACCCGGCGGCCGTCCGCAGGGTCGCGGTCAGCGGGGCGCTCGCCCGGGACGCCCGGGTCCTCGGCGGCGGCTCCGCCCAGGTCTTCCCGCACCACGTCGTCAGCCCGCTCGACGGCCTCCTCGCCGCCCTCCCCGAGGGCGTCGTCGACTTCCGCGTCGGCGCCGACCCCAACACCGAACTCACCCCCGCCGAGAAGGGCTTCGAGCTCAGGGCCGTCTGCTACGACGAGGCCGGCACCGTCATCGGCTCCGCACCGCTGCGGGGCGGCACCCTCCAGTGGATCGGCGACGACTTCCCCGAGGGAGTCACCCGCGCGACGCTGCACAGTGTCGAGATCACCGGCACCTTCGTCCCGCGCGACAGCGGCGAGCACGTCTTCGGCACCCGCGGCACCGGGGCGTTCACCCTCACCGTCGCGGGCGAGACCCTGTACGACGGGATCCACCGCGTCACCGGCTCCGACGACCCCGGCGAGGCCTTCTTCGGCAACCCGCTGGAGCGCGGCCGGATCACGCTCACCGCGGGCGAACCCGTCCAGGTCTCGCTGCGGCAGGTCCCCGAGACCCTGGGCGACGACGCGCCGATCCCCGGCGTCTCGTTCGCCTTCTGCCACCTCGGCCCGCGCCGCGACCCGCAGGAGCTGATCGCCGAGGCCGTCGAGGCGGCCCGCGCCGCGGACACCGCGATCGTCGTCGTCGGCACCACCGAACGCGTCGAGTCCGAGGGCTTCGACCGCACCGACCTCAGGCTCCCCGGCCACCAGGACGACCTCGTCCGGGCCGTCGCCGCCGCCAACCCGGACACCGTCGTGATCGTCAACTCCGGCTCCCCGGTGGAGCTCCCGTGGCGCGACGAGGTCGCGGCCGTGCTGCTCGGCTGGTTCCCCGGCCAGGAGGCCGGCCACGCCCTCGCGGACGTCCTGCTCGGCGCCGGGGAACCGGGCGGGCGCCTCCCCACCACCTGGCCGGCCGCGCTCGCCGACGTCCCGGTCTCGAACACCGCCCCCACCGACGGCGAACTCCACTACGACGAGGGCGTCTTCGTCGGCTACCGGGCCTGGGAGAAGGCCGGCACCGCGCCCGCGTACCCCTTCGGCCACGGACTCGGCTACACCACCTGGGAGTACGAGAGCCTGACGGCCGGACCGGACTCCGCCACCGTCCGCGTCCGCAACACCGGCACCCGGCCGGGCGCCGAGACCGTCCAGATCTACCTCGCGCCCCGCGACGACACCGCCGAACGCCCGGTTCGCTGGCTGGCCGGTTTCGCCCGCGTCGAGGCGGCGCCCGGCGAGAGCGCCGAGACGGTGATCGCGCTGGAGCGGCGCGGGTACGAGATCTGGGACGAGGAGGCGTACGACTGGGTCCTGGTCCCCGGCACCTACGAGGTGCAGGCGGCCCGCTCGCTCGGCGACGTACGCCTGACGGCCACCGTGGACATCGAGGAATAGCGGCCGGACGGCAGGGGGCGGGGGCCTTCCCGTCCCCTGCCGCGCCGTCAGCGCACCGTGAATCCGTACACCGTCGTCGAGACGAACTCCTCGCCCGGCCGCAGCACCGTGCTCGGGAACGCGGGCCGGTTCGGGGAGTCGGGGAAGTGCTGGGTCTCCAGTGCGATCCCGGCGCACGGACCGAACGGCCGCCCGTCGAAGTGGTCCGCCGTGTACAGCTGGAGCCCCGGCTCCGTCGTGGTCACGGTCAGCACGCGCCCCGAGGCCGCGTCGTACAGCTCGGCCGCCGGGCCCGTTCCCGCCCCGTCCAGCACGAAGTTGTGGTCGTAGCCCGCGCCGACCGGCCCCGGCTCACGGAAGTCGAACCGGGTCCCGTCCACCGGCAGGAACTCGCCCGTGGGCAGCGACTCGGCGTCCGCCGGAGTGATCCGCCCGGCCGCGATCCGCAGCACCTGCCCGAGCGCGCTGCCGCTGTCGTCGCCCGCGAGGTTCCAGTACGTGTGATTCGTCAGGTTCAGCACCGTCGGCGCGTCGGTCGTCGCCCGGTACGCGATCCGCAGCGCCCCGCCCTCGTCCAGGGTGTAGGCCGCCGACACCGCGAGACGGCCCGGGAAGCCCTCCTCGCCGTCCTCGGAGACCAGCGAGAGCTCGACACCGTCCGCCACCTCCCGCGCCCGCCACACGCGCTTGTCGAAGCCCCTGGCCCCGCCGTGCACCTGGTTGCGCCCCTCGTTCCGCGTCAACCGGTGCGTACGCCCGTCCAGCTCGAACCGGGCCCCGCCGATCCGGTTCGCGTACCGTCCGACCAGCGCGCCGAAGTACGGGCCGGAGAACGTCTCGTACCCGGCGAGGTCCGGCAGCCCGAGCGCGACACCCGCCCGCACCCCGTCCCGGTCCGGCACCTCGACCGACTGCACGATGCCGCCGTACGTCAGCACGCGCACGCGCGTACCGTCCCGTTCCAGCGTCCAGCGGTGCACGGGGGTGTCGTCCGCGAGGATGCCGAAGTCTTCCGTACGTATCGCCGTTCCCGAACCAGTGACCATGATCACGGACCTTACGCCGGAGGCCGGGCGGCGGTGACATTGCGGTACGCGATCTCCGCCAGCCTCGCCTGCCCGTCGCGCCCGGGATGGAACCAGTCCCACTGGCTGAGCTGCCTGCCGGTGAACGGGTAGTCGAAGACCGCCCCGCCGTCGTAACGGCAGCGCAGGTCCTTCGCACAGACCTCCCGGAACACCTTGTTGTACGCCACGACCCGGTCCTGCACCGATGCACGCCGGGCCGCCGCCTGTGCGCCCATGTCGTCCGCGTCGCCCAGCATCGACCGACAGATCCCCAGCTTCCAGATCTGCTTGCCCAGCGCGTTGCCGCGTCCCGTCGACCAGAGCCGCTTGAGATCCGGCACGCTCGACACGTACACCTGCGCCTTGGGTGCCCCGGCCCGCAGCTGACGCATCGACGCCTCGAACGAAGCGCGGAAATCAGCCACCGGCGTCATGTACCGCGCCGAATCCCGGCAGGCGTCATTGGCGCCGATCATCACCGTCACCAGATCGGGTTTCTTCTTCGCGGCCAGCGCCATCTGCTCCGGCAGCTGCGCGATCCTGGCCCCCGTCTCGGCGTGGTTCCAGCTGTGCGAGGCGGCCCCCGACTCACCGAGCAGCCGTACGGCGAGGCTGCGCACCCCGCTGTCCGTGCCCGTCGCCCAGGACACCTCCGGGCAGTCCGCCAGCACCGAACAGGCGTCGAAACCGCGGGTGATGGAGTCGCCGACGGCGGCCACCGAACCCGGCTCGCGGTCCCAGACCGGGCCGGGCCGGGCGGACGGCTGCGCGGCCGCCCCTTTCGTCGTCCCCTCCTGGCCGGAGTCGCAACCGGTCAGAGCGGCCGTGCCGAGCAGTGAGACCGCCGCCAGGACAGCGGCCGCGGTACGCGAACGGTGGCGGGCGGAACGATCCTGCATCCCTTGGTCCCCTCGGTTATGCCCCCGGCAACCCCTGGTGGCACCGGTCGGAAGGCCCGGCCGCCCTGGCGGGTGAAAGCTGAGCGAATGATGGGCCCGGGACCGACCGTACGTCACACCTGGGACCCCGCCGCGCGGTAGCTTTTCCTCGTCGAACCAGCGGCGCTTTCCACCCGCCCGGCTCCACTCGGGTGGCTTTCGGGAAATCACATCACGTCACATACGGCCCCTTTTCAGGAGTTTCACCCCGATGCTGTTTACTGATGACAACCTCGGGATCCGGCCGAGAAGAGACGGTACGGGCGCGAGGCCGCTGGGGAAGGCGAACTTCGTCCCACACTGGAGGTCCCGGTGACGACACGTGGAGTTCTGTACGTTCACTCCGCACCGCGCGCGCTCTGCCCCCATGTCGAGTGGGCGGTGGGCGGTGTCCTCGGTGTGCGGGTCCAACTGGACTGGATCAGACAGCCTGCCGCGCCCGGCACCTGGCGGTCCGAGTTCTCCTGGCAGGCCCGCCCCGGCACGGCGTCCAAGCTGGCCTCCGCGCTGCGGGGCTGGGACCTGCTGCGCTTCGAGGTGACGGCGGAGCCGAGCCCCACGTCGGAGGGCGAGCGCTACAGCTCCACGCCCGGCCTCGGCATCTTCCACGCCGTCACCGGCATGCACGGCGACATCCTGGTGCCCGAGGACCGGCTGCGGGCGGCGCTGGCCCGCTCGGTGCGGGGTGAGACCGACCTGGAGGCCGAGATCGCCAAACTGCTCGGCAAGCCGTGGGACGACGAGCTGGAGTCCTTCCGCCACGCGGGCGAGGGCGCGCCGGTGCGGTGGCTGCACCAGGTGGTGTGAACCTTCGCGAATCGGGGGCGCTGCCCCCGTACCCCCGCTCCTCAATCGCCGGAGGGGCTTGATTTCGCCGGGGCGGAGCCCCGGCTCGGGAAGCGGCGGAACGCCCCATGTGACGGACGATGCCGCCTCCCCACGCAGGGGAAGGCGGCATCGTCGTACCGGAACCGTGGACCGCAGGTCAGACGCTACGGAACGCCAGCACCACGTTGTGCCCGCCGAATCCGAACGAGTTGTTGATCGCGGCGATCGAACCCTCCGGCAGCGGCCGAGGCTTGTCGCGCACGATGTCCGCCTCCACGGCCTCGTCGAGGTGCTCCACGTTGATCGTCGGCGGAGCCATCCGGTGGTGCAGCGCCAGGACCGTCGCGACGGTCTCGATGCCGCCCGCGCCACCGAGGAGATGACCGGTCATCGACTTCGTCGCGGAGATCGCGACATGGTCGAGGTCGTCGCCCAGGACCTTGCGCAGAGCCTTCAGCTCCGCGACGTCGCCCTGCGGCGTCGACGTGGCGTGCGCGTTGAGGTGCACGACCTCGGACGCCTTGAGGTCCGTCTGGTCCAGCAGGTTCTGCATCGCGGCGGCGATGCCGCGCCCGGTCGGCTCCGGCTGCGCGATGTGGTGGGCGTCCGCGGACAGGCCCTGGCCCAGCACCTCGCAGTAGATCTTGGCGCCACGCGAGGCGGCGTGCTCCGCGGACTCCAGGACGACGACCCCGGCACCCTCGCCGAGGACGAAGCCGTCCCGGCCGGTGTCGTACGGACGGGAGGCCTTCTCGGGCTCCTCGTTGTGCTTGGACATCGCCATCATGTTGGCGAACGCGGCGATCGGCAGCGGGTGGATCGCCGCCTCGGTGCCACCGGCGAGGACCACATCGGCGCGGCCGGTGCGGATCATCTCGACGGCGTACCCGATCGCCTCGGCGCCCGAGGCGCAGGCGGAGACCGGGGTGTGGACACCGGCCTGGGCGTTGACCTCCAGGCCGACGTTGGCCGCCGGGCCGTTGGGCATGAGCATGGGCACGGTGTGCGGGGAGACGCGGCGTACGCCCTTCTCCTTGAGCACGTCGTACTGGTCGAGCAGGGTGATCACGCCACCGATACCGGAGGCGATGACCGAGCCCAGCCGCTCGGGCTGGATCTTCTCGTCCTCGCCGGCCTTGCCGGTGAAACCGGCGTCCGCCCAGGCCTCACGGGCCGCGATCAGCGCGAACTGCGCCGAGCGGTCCAGCTTGCGGGCGAGCGGGCGGGGCAGGACGTCGCCCGGGTCGACGGCCGCGAGGGCGGCGATCCGGACGGGCAGCTCGGCGAAACGTTCGCCCTCGAGAGGCTTGACGCCGGAACGACCGGCCATCAGACCTTCCCAGGTCGACGCCGAGTCGCCACCCAGCGGAGTGGTTGCGCCGATACCGGTGACGACCACGGTGCGATTGGTCGAGTTCACTGGAAAATCTTCTCCACGTGTAGAGGGTCGTGAATCAGCGGCGCCACCGCCGGGTGGCGACACAGGAGCAGGCCTGATCAGCCCTGGTGCTTGAGGATGTAGTCGGCAGCGTCGCCGACGGTCTTGAGGTTCTTGACGTCCTCGTCGGGGATCTTCACGTCGAAGCGCTCCTCGGCGGCGACGACGACCTCGACCATGGACAGCGAGTCGACGTCCAGGTCGTCGGTGAAGGACTTGTCCAGCTGGACGTCCTCGACCGGGATCCCGGCGATCTCGTTGACGATCTCGGCGAGACCGGTGACGATCTCTTCCTGAGTGGCGGCCATGTTGGCGCTCCTTCGGTGTTTATCTGCAGGGTTCGGACGTCCGGGCCTAAAAGGCCTGGTGTGCCTAGGGGAGGGTAACGACCGTCGCGGCGTAGACGAGACCCGCCCCGAAGCCGATGACGAGCGCGGTGTCGCCGCTCTTCGCCTGACCGGTCGCCAGAAGCCGCTCCATAGCGAGCGGAATCGAGGCGGCGGAGGTGTTGCCGGTGGTCTCCACGTCGCGCGCGACGGTGACGTTCTCCGGCAGCTTCAGGGTCTTCACCATCGAGTCGATGATCCGCATGTTTGCCTGGTGCGGAATGAAGACGTCCAGGTCTTCCGGGGCGATCCCGGCCGCGTCCAGCGCCTGCTGGGCGACCTTCGCCATCTCGAAGACGGCCCAGCGGAACACCGCCTGGCCCTCCTGCGTGATGGCCGGGAACTTCTCCGGGCGCTCGGCGTGGAACTCGTCCCACGCCACGGTCTGCTTGATGGTCTCGGACTTGTCGCCCTCGGAGCCCCAGACGGTCGGGCCTATGGCCGGCACCTTGGAGGGACCGACGACGACCGCACCGGCGCCGTCGCCGAAGAGGAAGGCCGTCGCGCGGTCCTCCTTGTCGGTGAGGTCGCTGAGCCGCTCCACGCCGATGACGAGCACGTACTCCGCCGAACCCTCGACGACCATGCCCTTGGCGAGGGTCAGCCCGTAGCCGAAGCCCGCGCAGCCGGCCGAGATGTCGAAGGCGGCGGGCTTGCCCGCGCCGACCAGGTGGGCGATCTCGGTCGCGATGGCCGGGGTCTGCTTGAAGTGCGAGACGGTGGAGACGATCACGGCGCCGATCTGGTCGGGCCTGATCCCGGAGTCCGCGATGGCCTTGCCGGACGCCTCGACGGACATCGCGGCCACGGTCTCCTCCTCGGAGGCCCAGTGGCGGGTGGCGATGCCGGAGCGCGAACGGATCCACTCGTCGGACGAGTCGATCGTCTCGAGGATCACCTCGTTGGGCACGACACGGGTCGGGCGGTAGCCGCCGACACCCATGATCCGTGCGTACGGGGCGCCCTGGCTGGGCTTGATCTTCGACATTCTCTCGGGCTCCTTAGGCGCCTGCGTGCTCGGAGATGAGCGCGCGGGCCGCGTCGAGGTCGTCGGGGGTCTTGAGCGCGAGTGTCTGGACACCGGGCAGCGCGCGCTTGGCGAGACCCGTGAGGGTGCCGCCGGGGCAGGCCTCGATGAGAGCCGTGACGCCCAGCTCCTTGAAGGTCTCCATGCACAGGTCCCAGCGGACCGGGTTGGCCACCTGGCCGACCAGCCGGGAGATGACCTCGTCGCCGGTGGCGACGGCCTTCCCGTCGGCGTTCGAGACATATGTCACGGCCGGGTCGGCGGTCTCCAGCTTCGCGGCGGCCTCGCGCAGCCGGTCGACGGCGGGGGCCATGTGGCTCGTGTGGAAGGCACCGGCGACCTTGAGGGGCACCACGCGGCGCACGCCCTCGGGCTTGTCCTCGACCAGCGCGGCGATCTGCGCGGCGGTGCCCGCGGCGACGATCTGGCCGGCCCCGTTGACGTTCGCCGGGGTCAGCCCGAGCTTCTCCAGGTGCGCGACCGACACGTCCGGGTCGCCGCCCAGCAGCGCCGCCATGCCGGTCTCGGTGACCGCCGCGGCCTCGGCCATGGCGAGCCCACGGGTCCGTACGAGACGCAGCGCGGCCTCGTCGCCGATGACTCCGGCGAGGGCTGCGGCGGTGATCTCGCCAACGCTGTGACCTGCGACGACGTTCGGCGACGCGTCGAGCGCGGCGGCCGACAGCAGACCTGCGGCCACCAGCAGCGGCTGTGCCACCGAGGTGTCACGGATCTCGTCCGCGTCGGCCTTGGTGCCGTAGTGGGCGAGGTCGAGCTCGATGGCGTCGGACCAGGCCGCGATGCGGTCGGCGGCACCGGGAAGGTCGAGCCAGGGAGTCAGGAAGCCGGGCGTCTGAGCGCCTTGGCCGGGAGCGACGAGTACGAGCACACTCACACTCTCTCTTGTGAACGGTCCGGAACACCCGTGGGGACAGGGACGAAGAACCGTATGGGGAATTGTTGATGTCCGACAAAAGTCTAGGACTGAGGATCTCTCGCGGCCAAGCGCCCCAGGATCAGGGCGATCCGCAGCGTGAACGCCGAACGAACGTCGGACGGTGACCATCCGGTGACGTCTGTCACACGTC
Organism: Streptomyces sp. NPDC058240; assembly: GCF_042882135.1. Lineage (NCBI taxonomy): Bacteria > Bacillati > Actinomycetota > Actinomycetes > Kitasatosporales > Streptomycetaceae > Streptomyces > Streptomyces sp. NPDC058240. The sequence goes on along the minus strand of NZ_JBHVWT010000001.1, from coordinate 514,232 downwards.
GGAGCCGGTAGCGCACGGTGTTCGGGTGGACGAAGAGCATCCTGGCCGCGCCCTCCAGGCTGCTCGCCTGCTCCAGATACACACTCAGCGTTTCCAGGAGCGCGGAGCCCGCTTCTTCCAGCGGTCTGTAGATCTCCTCCACCAATTGGTCCCGTGCGGCGGGGTCGCCCGCCATCGCGCGCTCCGGCAGCAGATCGTCGGCGAGCACCGGACGCGGGGCGTCCTGCCAGGCACCGCACGCCTTGAGTCCGGCGGCGGCGGCCTGCGCGGACCGGGTGGCCGCCAGCAGGTCGGGCACCACGGGCCCGGCGACGACGGGTCCCGCCGCGTACGGGCCGATCAGCGCCTTTGCGACATGCAGCGGGTTGTCGCTGCCGCCCGCGATGACGACCAGGCGGTTGCCGAGCACTCCGGTCAGGACCTGGAGCTTCGCGTGCCGGGCGGCCCGCCTGATCGCCTCCACGGTCAGCTCGCTGTCGCCGTCCGGGGCGGTGCCGAGCACCACGCAGACGTGCTCGGGGGAGTTCCAGCCGAGCGCCGCGGCGCGTGACACGGCGCCCTCGTCGGCCTCGCCGGACAGCACCGCGTTCACCACGAGCGATTCCAGCCGGGCGTCCCAGGCGCCGCGCGCCTCGGCGGCCTGCGCGTACACCTGGGCGGTCGCGAAGGCGATCTCCCGGGCGTAGACGAGCAGCGCCTCGCGCAGCACCGACTCGTCGCCGGGCGCGGCGACCTCCTCGATCGCGGCCTCCATGACCTCGATCGTCGTACGCACCATCTCTACGGTCTGCCGCAGAGTGATCGCCCGGGTCAGCTCGCGCGGAGCCGTGCCGAACACATCGGTGGAGATGGCCTGCGGGGTCTCCGGGTGCCGGAACCACTCGGTGAACGCCGCGATACCGGCCTGGGCCACCAGGCCGATCCAGGACCGGTTCTCCGGTGGCATCGCCCGGTACCACGGCAGCGACTCGTCCATGCGGGCGATCGCGTTCGCGGCGAGCCGGCCGGAGGACTGTTCCAGGCGTTTCAGGGTCGCGGCATGCAGGTGGGCGGCGTTCGCATCGGGCTGCTCAGGATCGGGTCGGGGCACGGAGACAAGATTGCCTTATCGGGCCACGGGCACGGAGAGCCGGGGCGACCGCGGGTCGTACCGGCGGGTAGCGGCGCGCGGGTCGCGGGGGCGCCGCGCCCGGCTACCGTGGGCAGGTGATTTCCGTACACCGCGCCGAAGACCGTTTCCTGGGCGGGGACCAGGACGCCGGCATCCTGTCCCGGCACGCCTTCTCCTTCGGCAGCTTCTACGACCCGGACAATCTGCGCTTCGGCGCGATCCTGGCCTGCAACTCGGAGCGGCTGGCGCCCGGCGCGGGTTTCGACGAACACCCCCACAGCCATACGGAGATCGTCACCTGGGTCGTCGAGGGCGAGCTGACCCACCGCGACTCCACCGGTCGCGCCACGGTCGTACGGCCCGGCGACCTCCAGCACCTCGGTGCCGCCTCCGGCGTGCGCCATGTCGAACGCAACGACGGCGACGACCCGCTGACGTTCATTCAGATATGGCTGGCGCCGCTCGAACCGGGCGGCGAACCCTCGTACACGATCGTCCCCGGCATCGCCGACTCCACCCCGTACGCCCTCCCGGCGGCCGGTGCGATGCTGCATGTGCGCAGGCTGGGCGCGGGGGAGCGCGCGGCGGTGCCGGACGCGGCGCGGGTGTACGTCCATCTGGTGGCCGGGGGCGTACGGATCGGCGACGAGGAGCTGGAGCCGGGCGACTCGGTGCGGATCACCGGCGAGGAGGGGCTGGAGCTGGTGGCGGCCGGAACGGCCGAGGTGCTGATCTGGGAACTGTCGGCCTGACCTGGGCCCTGTCGTCGAACTGCCGTCTGCCGCGCGGCGTCTGGCACGCACGCTACCGGCCGTCGTCCCGGCGCCACATCGACCACATCGGCGGCCCGGCACGGAACGTCATCTCCTCGTGCACGGCGAAGCCGTGCCGCTGATAGAAGGTGAGATTACGGCGGTTGCTGGACTCCAGGAAGACCGGCCGCCCGTCCGCGTCCGCCCGCTCCAGCAGCCCGCCGAGCACCCGCGCCCCGCGCCCCGTGCCGCGCGCGTCCGCGCGGGTGCCGATGTACTCGACGTACCAGTGCTCGGGACCGGCCGGATGACGGTGCTCCATGGTGAACAACCGCCCGGCGGTACGCGGGAGTTGAGCCCGTCCCGCCCGCAGGAGCGGGCCCGCGTTGCGCAGCAGGTACGTCACCGGCAGCTTCCACTTCCCGGGCTCCGCCCACACCGCCGCGACCGTGCGCTCCGGGTCGGTCCACACCCGGCCGGCCGGGATCTGCTGGGCCAGGTGCGCGGTGAACAGCAGCCGCAGCCGCCGGTCCCGGTCGCGCGGCATCAGCCACGTCCAGACGGGGTCCTCGGCATAGGCGCCGGCGAGCACGGAGGCGAGCGCGGGGACGTCGGCGGCGGTAGCGCGGACTATGTCGGCCATGGCCGAGGAGGGTAGCGGGTTCCCGGGCTGCCTGACCCCGTCCCGCACAGGATGCGTCGAGCGGTCGCGTCGGCCATGGGGGTCTGTCCGGCGAGCCGGCCGATTCTGCCCTCGTGTACCTGGCCCGCACCGCGTGTTCCACGTAGTCATGGAGGGGATGAACCCCGTGCACCCCTCCGAAAGGCTTCTGATGCGCGCACGCGACTCCGATCGCGCCCTCGGCGGCGGCACCCACGAATCCGCTCGCGCGCGTACGCCGGAGAGGAGCCCGGACGCGAGGGAGTTCCCCGCACACATGCCGCTGGCCCTCCAGGGCACCCTGGGCAATGCCGCCGTCGTCCAGCTGCTCCGGCAGGCGGGCCACCCCTGGGCACAGCCCGAGGAGCAGCAGCACGAGGAGCACCAGCACGACGTACAGCGTTCCGCCGTCCACGACGTCCTGCGTACCGGCGGCAAACCCATGGGCGCCGGGCTCCGGGAGGAGATGGAGGCCCGTCTCGGCGCCGACTTCTCCGACGTACGCATTCACGACAACGGCGCCGCCCGCGCCTCGGCCGCCGAGGTCGGTGCCCGCGCCTACACGTCCGGCCACCATGTCGTCGTCGGCCACGGCGGAGGCGACAAACACACCCTCGCCCACGAACTGACCCACGTCATCCAGCAGCGGCAGGGCGCTGTCTCCGGCACCGACAACGGCGCGGGCCTGCGGATTTCCGACCCCTCGGACGCCTACGAACGGGCTGCGGAGCAGAACGCCCGCCGGGTCATGTCAGGACCGGTGCGGAGCCAGGCCCCCAGCGACCGGGAGACCCCCGGACCAGGCGTGTCCCCGACCACGGAGACACCGGTCCAGCGTGCCGGCGACTGGAAGAACAACCCGACCAAGAACGCCCTGTCCGATGCGAAGAAGGCCAACCCGGGCAATGCGCTCGTGCACACCTTGCACCACATCGTGCCCAAGTCGCTGCTCGAGAAATTCGCCGGTCTCCTCACCCCGACCCAGCTGACCGATGTCGTGACCGCTCTGGCGCCGGTCGCCCCGACGGCGTTCACGACGAACAACGACCAGCTCCCCTCCGTCTCCAAGGCTCTGAAGAACGTTCCGGCCAATTTCGCTCTCGGCCCCGAACCAGCGGTCAGGAACGACGACCCGGGCAGCAGCGGACCGGACCTCAACTTCACCGAGGACGGTTCCATCACACCCCGCTCCGAACAGCTGGAGCATGTCTACGACTTCATCGACGTGAAGGTCAGCGCCGGGGTGGCTGTCACGCAGGCGGAGTTGCAGAAAGAATTCATCGATCCGTTGTGGCAGGCCTGCACCGAGCACAACACCGTGGTCACCCGTCTCAACCTCGCCAACGGTGTGGGTCTCGACCCGAACCGGACGGCCTGGTCGGGTGACGCGGCCACGCGGTCCCAGCGCCGGACCCACATGATCGAACCGCTCGTCTGACGAAGGGGGTCGGGGACGACGGTCAGTCGTCCCCGACCCCCTGGGTCGTACGGATGTGTCGCGGCGGTGTCAGACGAGCCCGTCCACGAAGGACCGCCAGGCGGCGGCCCCGATCATCAGGACCGGCCCGTCGGGGCTCTTGCTGTCGCGGACGGGCACGGCGCAGGGGAGGCCGTCGACCACTTCGAGGCACTCGCCGCCGGTGCTTCCGCTGAAACTGGACTTGCGCCATGCGGCACCGCCGGTGACGGTGCACTCGACGCAGTCGCCGCCGGTGTTTCCGCTGTAACTGGACTTACGCCACTGCGCGTTCTTCAAGTCGCGGCTGGTTCCCATAACGCTCCTCCATCACGCGGGCGATCAACGCCGCCGACGCCTCGACGGAGAGGGCAGCGGCCTGCAAGCGAGCGTATCGGAGCGCGGCTTCCCGAATGGTGTCGGGGCAGGCGGTCATATGCCCGGAGATGAGGTCCTCCGTGTAGATGATGTCCGGGTCCTTGTCGAAGCGCATGAGGGTGAAGGACCCATCCAGGCTGGCGTGTTCACCAGCCGCGAAGGGCAGCACCTGGATTTCCGTCCAGCGGCGATTGGTGCGGTCCAACAGGCGGGCAAGTTGGTTCCGCATGACCTCGGGGCCGCCGATCGGCCGGTACAGCGCGGCCTCGTCGAGAATCGCTACGGTGAGCGGCGGCTGTTCCCGTTCCAGGATGCGTTGGCGCTCCATGCGAGCAGCCACCAGTCCTTCGAGGTCGTCCGGCATACCAGTGGCCAGCACGGCCCGCGCGTACTCCTCCGTCTGCAACAGCCCGTAGACCAACTGCGCCTGGTACGTGGAGATGTACGTCGCGCGGGCCTCCATGTCCGCGTACGGCTGGAACCAGGTCGGCAGCTGGCTGCGCAGGACCAGACCGACGAGGCGGGAGAACACGCCGTCCGTGCCGAGTGCCGCGTCCACGCGCTCGGAGAAGTCGCGGGTGGGCACCTTCTTCGCGGTCTCGATCTGACCGATGAGGGAACCGGTGCAGAAGATGATGTCGCCGAGCTGACCTTGTTTGAGGCCGTGGGCCTCCCTCTGGCGGCGCAACTCCCAGCCGTAGTAATCCAGTGGGGAAGCGCTCGGGTCGAGCGTATGGATGTTGGCCACGGCGGGGCACCTCCGGCGTTCAACGCCTCGCGGCGTTCGTTTCCGTACGTAGCCGAGCGTAACCAAACCGCTGCACGCTGGTGACATGAATCACGTAACTGCTCCGCCACCGGACAGCGTGGAACCGACCTATCACGCCGACTTCGCGGTGGGTGAGCACTCCGCACGGCATCTGCGCCGCATCCTGCACCTCTACCTCACCGGCTGGGAACTCCTCGACCTGGCCGACGCGGCGGAGCTGGCGCTGACCGAGCTGATCGCGAACGTGGTGCGGCACGTGCCCGGCCGTCGCTGTCAGACGTTCATCTTCCTGCTCCCGGCCGGGGGCGTGCGCGTCGAGGTCGCGGACGACTGTCCGGACGTGCCGAGGATGGTCCTGGGGGACGAACTCGACGAGGGTGGGCGGGGGTTGCTGCTGGTCGCCGCTCTCACCGACAGATGGGGTGTCGAGCCGCGCCGGGACGGGCGCGGCAAGACGGTGTGGTTCGAGTGCCTGGCCGCGAAGGCGGCCGACGGATGATCTCTCTCAGTGACCGGAGCGGAGCTCCGCGAGCACCGCGTCCGTGAACGGCGGCCACACTTCCGCTGCCCACGGGCCGAAGGCCCGGTCGGTCAGCGCGATGCACGCCGCGCCCGCGACCGGGTCGATCCACAGGAACGTCCCCGACTGCCCGAAGTGCCCGAAGGTCGCGGGCGACGAGGAACCGCCCGTCCAGTGCGGCGACTTGGAGTCACGGATCTCGAAGCCGAGCCCCCAGTCGTTGGGGTTCTGGTGACCGTAGCCCGGCAGTACGCCCTTCAGGCCCGGGTGTACGACGGTCTGCGCGGCCAGCACCGTGTGCGGGTCGAGCAGCTGGGGCACCTGTACCTCCGCCGCGAACCGTACGAGGTCGTCGACGGTCGAGACGCCGTCCTTGGCGGGCGAGCCGTCCACCGTGGTCGCCGTCATGCCCAGCGGTTCCAGCACCGCCTGGCGCACGTAGTCCGGGAACGGGATGTCGGTGGCCTTGGCTATGTGGTCGCCGAGCACCTCGAAGCCCGCGTTGGAGTAGAGCCGGCGGGTGCCGGGCGCGGCCGTCGTACGGTGCTCGTCGAAGGCGAGCCCGCTGGTGTGCGCGAGCAGGTGCCGGACGGTGGACCCTTCCGGACCTGCTGGTTCGTCCAGCTCGACCGCGCCCTCCTCGTACGCCACCAGCGCCGCGTAGGCCGCGATCGGCTTGGTGACGGAGGCGAGCGGGAAACGGTGCGCGGTCGGGCCGTGCGTACCGAGAACGGTGCCGTCCGCTCGTACGACGGCAACCGCCGCGGTGGGGACGGGCCAGTTGTCGATCATCGCCAGGCTCTGCATGCGTACGAGCCTAAACCCGTCCCCGTTTGCGCTTGCTTCGAGTGCACTCCAAGGTTCTAGCGTGGAGGTCATGACGGTGATGGAGAGCACTTCCGTGAAGGTGGACGTCTGCGCCTCGGCCCCGCGGCCGCATCCGCGTCCCGAGGGTCAGGACCGGTACACCATCAGTGAGGTCGCGGCCTTCACCGGGCTCACCGCGCACACCCTGCGCTGGTACGAGCGGATCGGGCTGATGCCGCACGTCGACCGGTCCCACACCGGCCAGCGCCGCTTCACCAACCGTGATCTGGACTGGCTGGCCTTCGTCGGCAAGCTGCGGCTGACCGGGATGCCGGTCGCCGACATGGTCCGGTACGCGGAGCTGCTGCGCGAGGGCGAGCACACCTTCGAGGAACGGCAGGAGCTGCTGGAGGCGACCCGCCGCGACGTGAGGACGCGGATCGCGGAGCTCCAGGACACCCTGGCCGTGCTCGACCACAAGATCGACTTCTATGCGAGCGCCCGACGGGCGCCGGAAAGGCCCAGTGCCTGATGTCTGACGACAAGATCACCACCGTGGAGCTCGGCAACGGCGGCCCGCAGGTCGGCGTGCAGGGACTCGGCTGCATGGGCATGAGCGAGTTCTACGGCGACACCGATGAGCCTTCCGCCCGCGAGACGCTGGAGACGGCGCTGGCGGCGGGCGTCACCCTCTTCGACACCGCGGATGTGTACGGCCTCGGCGCCAACGAGACCTTCCTCGCCCCGTTCGTCGGGGCGCACCGGGACGAGATCACGCTCGCCACGAAGTTCGCCATAGAGCGCAAGGAGGACGACGAGCACTACCGGGGAGTGCGCAACGACCCCGCGTACATCCGCCGGGCCGTCGAGGACAGCCTGCGACGGCTGAACACCGATGTCATCGACCTCTACTACATGCACCGCCGCAACCCGGACGTCCCGCTGGCCGAGTCCGTCGGCGCGATGGCCGAGCTGGTCCAGCAGGGCAAGGTCAAGCAGCTCGGGCTGAGCGAGGTGACCGGCGCGGAGCTGCGCGAGGCGTACGCGGTGCACCCGATCGCGGCCCTCCAGTCCGAGTGGTCGCTCTTCAGCCGGGACGTCGAGCGCAGCGCCGTACCGGCCGCCGTCGAGCTCGGGGTGACCGTCGTGCCGTACTCGCCGCTCGGCCGGGGCTTCCTGACCGGGGCGTTCACGGACGCGGCCAAGGAGCTGTCGGAGGGCGACTTCCGGAGGTACCAGCCTCGCTTCACCGGCGACAACGCAAAGAAGAACGCCGCCCTGCTGGAGCCCGTCCACAAGATCGCGGCGGCGCACGGGGTGTCGGCCGCGCAGGTGGCACTCGCCTGGGTGCAGCAGCGGGCCCAGGTGCACGGGCTGACCGTGGTGCCGATCCCGGGCACCCGCAAGAGCAGCCGGCTGCTGGAGAACGTGGCCGCCACCCGGCTCACGCTGACCGCGGAGGAGCTGGCACAGCTGGAGCCGATCGCGGGGCTGGTGGCCGGGGACCGGTACCCGGACATGAGCTCGACGTCGGCCGCGCGCGAGTAGCCGGTACGGGGCGGGGCAGCCGCCCCGGGCCCACCGCGCCTTCCGTCCCCGGGCTCACCGCGCCCTCCCCTCGGTGATCGCGGCGAAGGCGCGGAGCGAGTCCGTGCCCGGGGCGAAGTAGCCGGTGTGCCCGCGGGCGTCGTCGGCCGGGACGCGGCGTGCGCCGAACTCCGGGACGGCCGGGTCGGTGCCGTGGCCGAGCCCCGCCACCTCGACGTTCGGCACATTGCCGATCCAGTCCGTGGCGTCCTTCGCGGCCCAGACCCGGGCGCCGGTGCGCAGATCGGCGACATCGTCCGCGCGCATCCCGGGCGAGCCGAGGACGACCAGATCCGTGGCGCGCAGCCGGGACGCGGCGAGCCCGCACACGACGGAGCCGTAGCTGTGGCAGAACACGGCGGGCGCGGGCACGCCGTCCGCCGCGAGGCCGTCCGTGAACCGGGTCAGCCGGTCCGCCCCCGCCTCGGCGAGCGAGCCCGTCGCGGCGTCGATGCCGAGGCCCACGGGGGTGGTGTACCCGGCCCAGGCGATGACGGCACTGCCGGGACCGGTGCGGGCGTACAGGGCCTTCGCCATGCCGGCCGGAGTGCCGTACACATCCTTCGTACGGTCGAAGGTTCCGGCGTCGATGTCCGAGCCCGGCACCACGACCGCGACATGACGCGCGGTGCGCAGGTCCCCGAAGACCTCGGCGACCTGACCGCGTCCACGCGGGTCGAACGCGAGGATCTGTCGCCCTCGGCCCTCTCCGAGGTGGGCGTACCGGGGATCGTGACCGGCCCGCAGGGAACGGGCGTTGGCCCGGTAGCGCAACTCGACGGGGACGCCGTCCAGATTGCCGACGACGAGCGGGTGGCGTACGACCAGGGCCTGTTGCTGCGCGGCGGTCAACCCCCGGAAGAACCGGGCCACTTCGGCCGGTGTGCTCCGCCCGGGATCGGGCAGCTCCCGCCCGAGTGCGTGGTCCGCGCGCCAGGACGCGGTGCCCGGGGGCGGCCCGGTGAGGGCCTGCTGGGCGTTCCCGGACGCCCAACCGGCCGTCCCCGCCACCACGGTGGTGGCCAGCGCGACGGCGACCAGGGTCCTTGCGTAACGGCGCATCCCGTCGTCCTCCCTCTCCGGCTGACCCGGCTGTTCCGGCTCACGCGCGCCGTGCGGCGCGACGGAGAGGAAGGTAGGGAGAGGGCGGGTCCGGAGGCGTCACACCAGGGGGCCAAGTGCGGGGTCATACCGGGGTAGGGCACGTTTGCGGTACCGGGCAGGGGGAAGCGGGAAGAACCCTCACCCCTCGCCCGGCACCACCACCCCCGCCTCGTACGCGAAGATCACCGCCTGCGCCCGGTCCCGCAGGTCCAGCTTGGCCAGCACCCGGCCGATGTGCGTCTTCACCGTCTGCTCGGCCAGCACCAGCTTCCCCGCGATCTCCTGGTTGGACAGGCCCCGCGCGATCAGCTCCAGCACCTCCGTCTCGCGCGGAGTCAGCCCGTTCAGCCGCAGCGACTGGCCGCTCCGGGTGGCCCCGGTCGGGCCCTGCCGGGCGAAGTCCGCGATCAGGCGGCGCGTCACGGACGGCGCGAGCAGCGCCTCGCCCGCCGCGACCACCCGCACAGCCGAGATCAGGTCGGCCGGCGGCGCGTCCTTCAGCAGGAAGCCGGACGCCCCGGCGCGCAGCGCCTCGTACACGTAGTCGTCCACGTCGAACGTGGTGAGCATCAGGACCTTCGGCCGGTGCACCACCCCCACCGGCGGGTGCAGCAGCTCGCGGGCCGCCGCCAGGCCGTCCATCTCGGGCATCCGGACATCCATCAGGACCACGTCCGGGTGGACGCTCCGGCTGACGTCGATGCCCTGGCGCCCGTCCGGTGCCTCACCGACCACATCGATGTCGCTCTGCGCCGAGAGCAGCGCCGCGAACCCCGCCCGCACCATGGCCTGGTCGTCGACGATGATCACGCGGATGGTCAAGAGTCCTCCGAGGCCGTGGGCGTAACAGGGGTCAGGGGCAGTCGCGCCGCCACCCGGAAGCCGCCGTCGGGTAGCGGTCCGGTGTCCAGCGTGCCGCCCGTCAACCGTACGCGTTCGCGCATACCGACCAGGCCGTGCCCGGTCCCGGTCGTCTCCAGCGGCGAATCGGGCTGCTCCGCCCGGTCGTTGACCACCAGGACGGTCAGATGCGCGCCGTCGGACGTGATCGATATCCGGGTCCGCGCACCGGGCGCGTGCCGGATCACGTTCGCCAGTGCCTCCTGCACGATCCGGTACGCCGACAGGTCCACCGCCTGCCGTACGTCCGGCAGTTGAGCGGAGAGCGACAGCTCGGCCGGCAGCCCCGCCCGCACTGTCGCCTCCACCAGCTGCTGCACCCGGTCGAGCCCCGGCTGCGGTGCCCGCTCGCCCTCCGTGCCGTCGCTGCGCAGCACCGCGAGCAGCCGCCGCATCTCCGTCAGCGACTCCCGCGCGCTCGCCGCGATCACCTCGAACTCCTCGCGCGCCTGCTCGGGCAGCCCGCTGATCCGGTAGGGCGCGGAGTCGGCCTGGACCGTGATCACGGACATGTGGTGCGCGACCACGTCGTGCAGCTCACGGGCGATCCTGGTGCGCTCCTCCAGCAGCGTGCGCTGCGCCCGCTCGGCCTCGCTGATGGTCTCCTGCTCGGCGAGCCGGCGCTGTGCGTCGCCCCGTTCCCGGATCACCGCACCGATCACTACGGGCACCGCACCGAACACCGGGAGCAGCCCCGCGATGCTGCGGTCAGTGGCGGTCAGGTGCAGGACCAGGCTCGCCGCGGCGGTCAGCGCCCAGACGGAGACCACGGTCCGCCGGGTCTCGCGCAGGGCCACCGCCAGCATCACGAAGAGGTAGCAGATCAGCGTGGGCGGGGGCCACGGCCAGATGCCCATCGGCCGGTCCGGGTACTGCAGCAGTACCAGCGCCCCCACGATGTCGGCGGGGAAGATGATCCACCACGCCTGCAACGGGCGGTGCGCCAGCATCAGCAGCGGCGCGGTCTGGGCGACGGTCAGCAGGCCCGCCAGTCCCTCGGCCATACCGTATTCGTTGGTCAGCACATTGAGCGTGACCGGAACGAAGATCGCCGCGAGGATGAGGACGACCACGTACGGCAGCAGCCTCCGCCACCGTTTGGACGCGTTCGCGAGCGGCGGGACCGGGGGATGGGACGGATGGGAGAGCCCGTGGACGATCTCGCGCAGATTGCGGCGGGCGGCGTTCACCAGGCCGTCGGCGGCGGGCTGCGGGCGCGGCGGCGCCCCGGGCGGGGTGCGGGGCGGGGATGTGGTCATGGCCGCATCAGCCTAGGGAGCGGACCGGGCCGGTGGCGTCATACCCGGGTTCCGGTTCGCCGCCGCCCCTCTCGTACGGGGGTACTACCGGCCGATCGGGCCGACAGGCCGCAAGGCCCTACAACTCGGCGAGCAGTTGGGCCTTCTTGGCGCTGAACTCGTCGTCCGTCACCAGACCGGCCTGGTGCAGCTCCCCGAGGTGCCGGATCCGCTCCGCGATGTCCGCTGGGTCGCGCCGTCCCGTGCCCGCCAGGACGGCCGCGGGCACGGCGGCAGTGGAATGGTTCCTGCGCACCGATTCCAGCACGGCCGCGGCGAACGGCAGCGACTCGTGCACCGGGCCGTAGCCGAGACCGAAGACCACTGCGGCCGGGTCCTGATCGGCCCGGGTGGGGCGGGGCGCCACCGGCTGCGGGCACTGCACCGCGCCCGGATCCGCGACCGTGCCCGCACCGCTGCTCCGGGTGGGGTCCGCGCCCGTGCCCGGCCCCGGGACCGCGTTCTCCAGGCCCCTGGGCACCAGCCGCAGATAGCCCTCGAACGCCTCCGGCGAGCGCCACTCGACACCGCTCAGCTCCGTCACCGGAAACGTCTGGTCGCCGGCCTTCCACTTCGCCGTGGAGGCGCCCGTCCAGAACCAGCGGAAGGAGACCCGGTGCCCGTCGAAGCCGGCCCGGCCGTCGTACGCCTTGAACTGCATCGGCGCCTCGGGCGCCGCGACCAGGAACCGTTCGGCGGGCTCCGCCGCGTCGGGGCCCAGCCGGGCACGCAGTTCGTCCGCGTAGTACTCGGCCAGCGTCTCGCGCTCGGCGGGGAGCACCAGCCGGTACGGATCGCAGCCGTCCTTCAGCTGCCCCGCCGCGGCCTCGACCAACGGGTCGGCGCCCCGTCTCGGCACGGCACGCAGGACCACCGTGCCCCGCTTGCCCGGGGTCAGCGTCACCGACGACAGCGCCGCGTGCGGGACGCGTCGTTCACGGAGGCTCTGGAAGAGCTTCGGTGTGCGGATTCCCCGTTCGAAGCGGATGAGCACGGAGTCGGTGTCGAACTCCCAGGTGGCATGAATTCCGGCCAGCACATCACCCATGTGCCTCATCGTATGCGGCACTTGCCTCGCACGTCCCCCCTCGGAGCAGGCTGTGGTCGATGGTCCGCCAGGGCCCCTGCGCCCGTCAGATGCCCTGGCTTCCGGTGATTCGTTCGCGGCAGCCGCTGTCGGAGACCGCGCAGCTCACCGATTCGTAGGCGCCCACGCCGATGGCGGCGAAGTTGCCGAGGCTCTTGGTACCCGGCTCGAAATAGCCGCTGTGCCCGACCGCGTCGCCCGCCGAGACGATGCGCGCGCCGAAGCCCGGGTCGACCGGGTCGGCCCCGTGGCCCAGGCCGCCGAGCTCCAGGTTCGGTACGTCCTGGATCCAGTCGTCGCGGTCCCGCATCGCCCACACCCTGGCTCCGGTGTGCAACTGCGCGGCGTTCTCCACCCGCATGCCGGGGCTGCCGGCCACCGCGATGTCGCCGACCCTGGAGGGCAGTTCATGTGCGGCGACCCCGCACAGCACCGAGCCGTAGCTGTGGCAGAACAGCGAGACCGGGGCGTCCCCGGGCAGCGCGCCCACCAGCGCGTTCAGCCGCACCGCCCCGCGCTCGGCGAGGTTGCCCAGGGCCGCGTCCATGCCGATACCGGCGGGCGTGGTGTAGTCGGCCCAGGCGATGACGGCGGTACGGATGCCGGGGCGCGCGGCGCGCTCCGCCGCGTACAGCGACTTCGCCATGCCGACCGGGGCGGCGTTCACCTTGGGCGCGGGCCGCTCCAGCGTCAGTAGATTGGTGTCGACGCCGGGGACGATCACGGAGACCCGGTCGGCCCGGTCGAGACTGCCGAACACCTCCGCGGCGCGGCCCTTCCCGGACGGGTCGAAGGCGAGGAAGTGGCGACCGCGGTCGAGCATCGAGTCGAAGCGGTTCATCCGGCGGACCGCCTCGGCGCGGCCGTCGGGGGAGAGCCGCACGTCGTGCATGCGCCGCCGCTCGACCTCCCGCGCCTGCACCACGGCCCGCCGATTGGCGCGGTAGCGCAGGGTGACCGGGGCACCGTTCAAATTGCCCACGACCAAGGGGTACTTGTCGGCCAGTCCGGCGCGCTGCGCGGCCGTGAGCGTGGCGAAGAAACGGGCCAGCCGGTACGACGGCGCGTCGGCGTCCGGCAGCGCATGACCCGCCACCCGGCCCCGCGCCCAGGCGGCGAGTGCGACGGTGCGTGGCTCGTCGGAGTGTTGATGACGTACGGCGGTCCAGCCAGTGGTCGCCAGCATCACGAACACGACCGCGACGGCGAGCAGCGCGCGCCAAGCGGTGAGCGTGGGGGAGGAGTCGAAGGAAGTCACTCCGGCCCACATTAGGAGACGCGCGACGGCAGCCGTGAAGAGGGTGACGCACATCACTCGGCTGCGGGGAATTCGAGCGCGTGCTTTTCACGCTGTGTGGTTGTCACACGCACGCTCAGGCGCGCGGAACGCCTCCGGGACGTCACATGTGGCCGCCGGGGCGCGGCTGTTGTGAAGTCGGTCATGCCGCGGCGGTGAGGCATGCGGCACATCGGACGGGGGCTGTCGTCACGATCGGACGGGTCTGTTGTCACGCCGGGCCCGTCGTCACGCCGAATCGGCGTCCGCCCGCCAGTTTCCGGCCAGCGCCGGTCCGAGCTGGTCCAGGTACGCCTCGGTCAGGGCGCGCAGCGAATCCACATCGGCGTCCCGGCCCCGCCCCCAGAGCTGACCGCTCACCCGCATCACTCCGCAGAACGCGGCCACGGCGACCCTCGGCCGCGGGTCCTCGTCCACGTCGAGCCCCTCGCGCGCGGCGATCAGCAGCGCGACCTGGTTCTCCAGGTCGCTGCACCGTCGCAGGTGGGCGGCGAGCAGCGAGGGCGTCGATTCGATCATCCGGTACGTACGCATGTGGAGTTCGACCGTGACGATCTCCTCGATCGCCTCGCCGATGCTGCTCCAGGCGCAGAGGGCCGCGCTGCGCATCGCCTCGAACGGGGCCTCCGGGGCGGGACGCCGGAGCAGCTCCGAGAGGAAGCGCGACTCGACCATCTCCTGGATGGCGAAGGCGGCCTCCTCCTTGGAGGCGAAGTAGCGGAAGAAGGTGCGCTGGGAGACCTCGACCGCGTCGACGATCTCGTCGACGGTGGTCTCGTCGTACCCCTGGGTGGTGAAAAGATCGAGGGCGGCGTGCAGCAGGGCGTCCCGGGTGCGTCGCTTCTTCCGTTCGCGCAGTCCGGTCGGATGCACGGCCCGCTGCCCATCGGTCACTTAACCGGCCTTCTTTCTCCTGCTTTGTCCAGCTCAGCGTACCTGTGAGCTACGTGACAGTTACCGACTTGTGAAATTGTTTGTCAACTGTCAGAGGCTGACACTAATCTCCCGAGTATGACTAGTCAGACCACCGTCGACAAGGCGTCGCGGGAGCCGCAGGAAACCGCCGCTCCCGCACCTGCCAAGGGGCTGCGCGGCCACCCCTGGCTGACGCTCTTCTCCGTGGCCATCGGCGTGATGATGGTCGCGCTCGACGGCACGATCGTCGCGATCGCCAACCCCGTCATCCAGCAGGACCTGCACGCCTCGCTCGCAGACGTCCAGTGGATCACCAACGGCTACATGCTCGCCCTCGCGGTCTCCCTGATCACTGCGGGCAAACTCGGTGACCGGTTCGGTCACCGCCAGACCTTCCTGATAGGCGTCGTGGGCTTCGCCGCGGCATCCGGGGCGATCGGCCTGTCCGACAGCGTCGCCCTGGTGATCGTGTTCCGGGTGCTCCAGGGCCTCTTCGGCGCCCTGCTGATGCCCGCCGCGCTCGGCCTGCTGCGCGCCACCTTCCCGGCCGAGAAGCTGAACATGGCGATCGGCATCTGGGGCATGGTGATCGGCGCCTCGACCGCGGGTGGCCCGATCCTCGGCGGCGTGCTCGTCGAGCACGTCAGCTGGCAGTCCGTCTTCTTCATCAATGTGCCGGTCGGTGTGATCGCGCTGGTGCTGGGCCTGGTGATCCTCAAGGACCACCGCGCCGAGAACGCGCCGCGCTCCTTCGACATCGGCGGCATCGTGCTGCTGTCGCAGGCGATGTTCTGCCTGATCTGGGCGCTCATCAAGGGATCCGAATGGGGCTGGGGCGACTACAAGACGCTCGGCTTCCTGGGCGCCGCCGTGGCGCTGTTCGTGGTCTTCGCCCTCTCCCAGAAGAACGTCCGGGAACCGCTGATCCCGCTCGCGATGTTCCGGTCCGTGCCGCTGTCCGCGGGCGCGGTCCTGATGGTGCTGATGGCCTTCGCGTTCATGGGCGGGCTGTTCTTCGTCACCTTCTACCTCCAGAACGTGCACGGTCTGAGCCCCGTCGACAGCGGTCTGCACCTGCTGCCGCTGACCGGCATGATGATCGTCGCCTCGCCGCTCGCCGGCGCCATGATCACCAAGTTCGGCCCGCGGGTTCCGCTGGTCGGCGGCATGGTGTGCACGGCGGTCGCCATGTTCGGCATGTCCCAGCTGGACATCGGCACCGGCACCCTGACCATGTCGATCTGGTTCGGTCTGCTCGGCCTCGGCCTCGCCCCGGTGATGGTCGGCGCCACCGAGGTCATCGTCGGCAACGCCCCCATGGAGCTCTCCGGCGTCGCGGGTGGTCTCCAGCAGGCCGCCATGCAGGTCGGCGGCAGCCTCGGTACGGCGGTGCTCGGCGCCGTCATGGCGTCCCAGGTCGACTCCAAGCTGGCCGACAACTGGAAGGCGGCGGAGCTCCCGCCGCTCAGCCCGCAGCAGCTGGACCAGGCGTCCTCGGCCGTCGAGGTCGGCATCCCGCCGGTCGACGGGAACGTTCCGCCGGAGGTCGCGGGGAAGATCGCGGGCGTCGCCCATGACACCTTCGTGTCAGGGATGAGCACGGCGTTCATGGTCGCCGGCATCGTCGCGGTGGTCGCCGCGCTGGTCGCCACGCTCACCAAGCGCGGTGCTAACGCCGAGGCGGGCGCGGGCGCCGGCCACATCTGACCGGTCGCGCGACGACGCCCCGGGCTCCGTGCCCACGCGTCAACACAGTGCGTACAACAGCCCCGCCGGACCCTTCCGGCGGGGCTGTCGCCTATCAGGGTGGTGTGGCCCGAGGCCCCTTCCCCGGGCCTTGCTCCGCAGGTCAGGGTGCATGCAACTGATTCGCACCACCACGGGGGACGACTTCCATGCGTACGACCGTTCTTGCCACCACCCTGGCCGCCGCTTCCCTGGCCGCCACCGCCCTGATCCCGCAGACCGCGGCCCACTCCGCGCCCGTCGGGCTCGGGTCCTGCGCCGCCGGCCAGCTCTGCCTCTGGGACGCGCCGGACTTCACCGGCACCCGCCGGACCCATGAGCTGTCCACGACCGACATCGAGAGCTGTGTCCCGCTGCCGAAGGGCAGCAAGGTCCAGGCGCTCGCCAACCGCACCGGCCGCCCCGTCACCACGTACCAGTCGGCGGAATGCGCCGAGACCGGTGAGTTCGAGACCTACCCGGGCGGCGGCACCTGGGTGCCCCGGTCCCCGTACCAGGTCAGGGCCTTCAAGATCTGGGAGAACTGACCGCAGGACGCAGAACCGGCCGCGGACGCCGGAAGGCGGAGAGCGCCGGCCGCGGACGCCGAAGGGCGGCGGGACCGTTTGGTCCCGCTGCCCTTCATGCGTACTCCGTCGTGCCCGGGGCCTACGCGTCGCCGCCGGCCGCGCCCGGGTTGGCCGCCGTGACATCCAGCAGCTCGTACCGGTCGATGGCCTGCTTCAGCAGCGAACGGTCGACCCGATTCTCCTTCGCGAGCTCGGTGAGCACCGCGAGGACGATCGACTGCGCGTCGATGTGGAAGAACCGGCGGGCCGCGCCACGGGTGTCGGCGAAGCCGAAGCCGTCCGCACCCAGCGACTGGTACGCGCCGGGCACCCAGCGCGAGATCTGGTCCGGCACCGAACGCATCCAGTCCGAGACCGCCACGAACGGACCCTCGGAGCCGGAGAGCTTCCGCGTCACGTACGGGACGCGCTGCTCCTCCTCCGGGTGCAGCAGGTTGTACCGCTCCACGTCCACGGCCTCGCGGCGCAGCTCGTTCCAGGAGGTCGCCGACCAGACGTCCGCCCGGACGTTCCACTCGTCGGCGAGGATCCGCTGCGCCTCGACCGCCCACGGGACCGCCACACCGGACGCCATGATCTGGGCCGGGATCTCGCCCCGCTCGGCGGCCTTGAAGCGGTAGACACCCTTGAGGATGCCCTCGACGTCCACGTTCTCGGGCTCGGCCGGGTGCTGGATCGGCTCGTTGTAGACCGTGAGGTAGTAGAAGACGTCCTCGTTCTCGTCGGGGGTCCCGCCGTACATCCGGCGCAGACCGTCCTTGACGATGTGCGCGATCTCGTAGCCGAACGCCGGGTCGTACGCGACACAGCCCGGGTTGGTCGAGGCGAGCAGCTGCGAGTGGCCGTCCGCGTGCTGGAGACCCTCACCGGTCAGCGTCGTACGGCCGGCGGTCGCACCCAGCACGAAGCCGCGCGCGAGCTGGTCGGCCATCTGCCAGAACTGGTCACCGGTGCGCTGGAAACCGAACATCGAGTAGAAGACGTACACCGGGATCAGCGGCTCGCCGTGCGTGGCGTACGCCGAACCGGCGGCGATCAGGGACGCCGTGCAGCCGGCCTCCGAGATGCCGTCGTGCAGCATCTGACCGGTCGGCGACTCCTTGTACGCGAGCAGCAGATCGCGGTCCACCGCCTCGTACTGCTGGCCCAGCGGATTGTAGATCTTCGCGCTCGGGAAGAAGGCGTCCATACCGAAGGTGCGGTACTCGTCGGGCGCGATCAGCACGAAACGCCTGCCGATCTCCTTGTCCCGCATGAGGTCCTTCAGGATGCGGACGAACGCCATGGTGGTGGCGATCGACTGCTGACCGGAACCCTTCTTCGCGGTCGCGTACGTCTTGTCCTCGGGGAGGGCCAGCGGCTTCGCACGCACCACGCGGGTCGGGACGTAACCGCCCAGACCCTTGCGACGGTCGTGCATGTACTGGATCTCCTCCGAGTCGCGGCCCGGGTGGTAGTAGGGCGGGTAGCCCTCGTCCAGCTGCTTGTCCGTGATCGGGATGTGCAGTCGGTCACGGAACCGCTTGAGGTCCTCGACCGTGAGCTTCTTCATCTGGTGGGTCGCGTTGCGGCCCTCGAAGTTCGGCCCCAGGGTCCAGCCCTTGACCGTCTGCGCCAGGATCACCGTCGGCTGGCCCTTGTGGGCCTTGGCCGCCGCGTAGGCCGCGTAGACCTTCTTGTGGTCGTGACCGCCGCGGCCCAGGTGCAGGATCTGGTCGTCGGTCATGTCCTTGACCATGTCGCGCAGCCGCGCGTCGTCCCCGAAGAAGTGGTCACGGATGTACGCGCCCGACTCGGTGGCGTACGTCTGGAACTGGCCGTCCGGCGTGGTGTTCAGCTTGTTGACCAGGATGCCCGTGCGGTCCTGCGCGAGCAGCGGGTCCCAGGAGCGGTCCCAGACCAGCTTGATGACGTTCCATCCGGCGCCGCGGAACTGCGACTCCAGCTCCTGGATGATCTTGCCGTTGCCGCGCACCGGGCCGTCGAGCCGCTGGAGGTTGCAGTTGACCACGAAGGTGAGGTTGTCCAGGCCCTCACGGGCGGCGATGGAGAGCTGGCCGAGCGACTCGGGCTCGTCCATCTCGCCGTCGCCCAGGTACGCCCAGACATGGGACTTGGAGGTGTCGGCGATGCCGCGCGCCTCCATGTAGCGGTTCATCCGGGCCTGGTAGATCGCGCCGAGCGGGCCGAGGCCCATCGAGACGGTCGGGAACTCCCAGAAGTCCGGCATCAGCCGCGGGTGCGGGTAGCTGGACAGGCCGTTGGGCGCCTTCGACTTCTCCTGGCGGAAGGCGTCGAGCTGCGCCTCGCTCAGCCGGTCGAGCAGGTAGGCGCGGGCGTAGATACCCGGGGACGCGTGCCCCTGGAAGAAGATCTGGTCGCCGCCCAGACCGTCGTCCTTGCCGCGGAAGAAGTGGTTGAAGCCCACGTCGTACAGCGAGGCCGAGGAGGCGAAGGTGGCGATGTGGCCGCCGACACCGATGCCCGGACGCTGGGCGCGCGACACCATCACGGCCGCGTTCCAGCGGGTCGCGTTGAGGACCTTGCGCTCGATCTCCTCGTCGCCGGGGAAGAACGGCTCGTCCTTCGTGGCGATCGTGTTCACGTAGTCCGTACTGCGCATCTCCGGCACGGCGACACGCTTCTCGCGCGCGCGCTCGATGAGCCGGAGCATCAGATAACGGGCCCGCTCACGACCTCGCTCGTCGACCGCGGCGTCGAGCGAGTCGAGCCATTCCTGGGTCTCTTCGGGATCGAAGTCCGGGACCTGGCTCGGCAGGCCGCCAATGATGATCGGGTTGCGATCGGATCCGGAAGCCACGCTGTTCCTTCGCTGTTCGGTGGTGCTCTACGGGGCCTGATCGAGGGAGAACATGCCCCCGGGATGTATGCAAGTACGCCATCACCATCGTGTACCGCGAGGGCGCAAACGTCATCTCTACCGAGGGGTAACCGCCGTGTTGTGAGACATCGCGTACGGAGCGCGGGGATGGTCCGGGCCAAACCGCAACCATACGCCCAACCCGTCCAAGCGTTCCCAAAGGATGTTCGACTCCGAATGGCGGACCGAAACGGCATAAGCTGTGGAAGGACGTAAAGGGTGCGGACGGAAGCGCCGGGCCCCCGCAGGGGGCCTGCCGACAGTGCGGCGACGTGGCAGGGAACGTCACCGTTTAGGCGGTCTCGCACGCTGGGTACTTGCGCGATCCGCCGCTCCCGTGTGGACTACGGCCAACGCCCCGCGCACGCGCGTGGCTGAAGCATTTTCCGAAACATGATCAGGAGGCAACCCGTGAGCGCGACCGCGGACCACGCGGAGGAGCGGACCAACCCGGCAGCACGCCTGGGGTTCGAGCCCGGACAGGTGGTCCAGGAGATCGGCTACGACGACGACGTCGAGCAGGAGCTCCGTGAGGGCATTGAGGCCACTACCGGCCAGGATCTCGTCGATGAGGACTACGACGACGTCGCAGACGTCGTCCTGCTGTGGTTCCGCGACGAGGACGGCGACCTTACGGACGCGCTGGTGGATGCCATTGGTCTGATCGAGGACGGCGGCGCGGTCTGGCTGATGACGCCGAAGACCGGCCGTGATGGGTACGTCGAACCGAGCGACATCAACGAGGCCGCTCAGACGGCCGGTCTCTCCCAGACCAAGAGCATCAACGCGGGCAAGGACTGGACGGGCAGCCGTCTGGTCACGCCGAAGGCGGCCAAAGCCAAGCGCTGAACCACCCTCGACACGCATTCGCCCTGAAGGCCCCCGACGGCACCGAGCCGCCGGGGGCCTTCGTACTGCCGTCGAGTGCCTACTGCCGTCGGGGGTCTTCGCGCAGCCGCCGGGCGGCCGGGGAGCGCCGGGCTGCGCCCGTGCGGGCGCTGCGTGGCCCGCTGCGGGCTCTGCGTAGGGTGGGAGCAACCCGGACGGCCCAGCCCGGTGAACGTAGCGAAGGGACGCTTTTCATGGCGATCGAGGTCGGCACCAAGGCCCCGGATTTCGAGCTGAAGGACAACCACGGCCGGACCGTGAAGCTCTCCGACTTCCGCGGCGAGAAGAACGTCGTGCTGCTGTTCTACCCGTTCGCCTTCACGGGCGTCTGCACGGGTGAGCTCTGCGCGCTCCGCGACGAGCTGCCGAAGTTCGAGAACGACGACACCCAGCTGCTCGCCGTCTCCAACGACTCCATCCACACCCTGCGCGTCTTCGCCGAGCAGGAGGGCCTGGAGTACCCGCTGGTCTCGGACTTCTGGCCGCACGGCGAGACCTCGCGGGCCTACGGCGTCTTCGACGAGGAGAAGGGCTGCGCGGTGCGCGGCACCTTCATCATCGACAAGGAGGGCGTGGTGCGCTGGACCGTCGTCAACGGTCTGCCCGACGCGCGCGACCTCAACGACTACATCAAGGCGCTCGGCGCGCTCTGAACCGGCACCGGCTGATCCGCCGGAGACCCGGCGAAAAGCCTGCTTCGCCGGGAACCGGTCACTAGGATCCAGTCGTTGATCGGATGCCAACGCAACGTGGAGGCGCCGGCGCCAGCCGGCCCCCAAGGAAACCAATGGGAGGACTCGTGGGAGTCAGCCTCAGCAAGGGCGGCAACGTCTCGCTGACCAAGGCCGCGCCCAACCTGACCGCGGTCGTCGTCGGTCTCGGCTGGGACGCTCGGACCACCACCGGTGGTGACTTCGACCTCGACGCCAGCGCCCTGCTGACGAATGCCGAGGGCAAGGTCGGCAGCGACGGAAACTTCGTCTTCTTCAACAACCTGAAGAGCCCCGACGGCTCCGTCGAGCACACCGGTGACAACCTCACCGGTGAGGGCGAGGGCGACGACGAGGTCATCAAGGTGAACCTGGCCGGCGTCCCGGCCGATGTCGACAAGATCGTCTTCCCGGTCTCGATCTACGAGGCCGAGACCCGGCAGCAGAGCTTCGGCCAGGTGCGCAACGCGTACATCCGCGTGGTCAACCAGGCCGACAACAGCGAGCTGGCCCGCTACGACCTGAGCGAGGACGCCTCGACGGAGACCGCCATGGTCTTCGGCGAGCTGTACCGCAACGGGGCGGAGTGGAAGTTCCGTGCCATCGGTCAGGGGTACGCCTCGGGCCTGCGCGGCATCGCGCAGGACTTCGGCGTCAACGTCTGAGAAGGCGCGACCGGGCCGGGCCGCTGAGGCGCGGCCCGGTTCACGCCAGCATGTACCTCGTCCGGCGCCGCACCCTCGTGCGGCGCCGGACGCGCTCGACAGACGGCTCGGGGGCTGCACGGCCCAACGGGCCCAGCAGACGGTTCATCGACTCGGGGAGGACACACACCATGGGCGTCACGCTCGCCAAGGGAGGCAATGTCTCCCTCTCCAAGGCCGCACCCAACCTCACCCAGGTGCTGGTCGGTCTCGGCTGGGACGCACGATCCACCACGGGCGCCGACTTCGACCTCGACGCCAGCGCGCTGCTGTGCCAGTCGGGCCGGGTGCTCGGCGACGAATGGTTCGTGTTCTACAACAACCTCACGAGCCCCGACGGCTCCGTGGAGCACACCGGCGACAACCTCACGGGCGAGGGCGAGGGCGACGACGAATCGGTCATCGTGAACCTCACTCAGGTGCCGGCGCACTGCGACAAGATCGTTTTTCCGGTCTCCATCCATGAGGCCGACAACAGGGGTCAGACCTTCGGCCAGGTCAGCAATGCATTCATCCGCGTGGTCAACCAGGCGGACGGTCAGGAACTCGCGCGTTACGACCTCAGCGAGGACGCCTCGACGGAAACCGCAATGATCTTCGGCGAGCTCTATCGGTACAACGGCGAGTGGAAGTTCCGTGCAGTGGGACAGGGGTACGCGTCCGGGCTGCGCGGCATCGCTCTAGACTTCGGGGTCAACGTTTCGTAAAGCCGCGCACGGCGCGGGGGAGCCCCGTACACCTCGGGGGAGACCCGTTACATACACGATGGGGTAGCCAGTGCTTCTGAAAACCTTCGGCTGGTCGTTCGCGATTACCGCGCTCGGCCTGGTCGCAGCTGTGATCTACGGGGGGTGGGAAGCCTTCGGGGTCGTTGCGATTCTTTCCGTCCTGGAGATCTCGCTGTCCTTCGACAATGCGGTGGTCAACGCCGGAATCCTGAAGAAGATGAATGCCTTCTGGCAGAAGATCTTCCTCACGGTCGGCGTGCTCATCGCGGTCTTCGGTATGCGGCTGGTGTTCCCCGTCGTGATCGTGGCCATCACCGCCAAGCTGGGTCCGATCGAAGCGGTCGACCTTTCGTTCAACCAGCCCGACCGCTACCAGGAACTGGTCACGGACGCCCACCCGGCGATTGCCGCCTTCGGTGGCATGTTCCTGCTGATGATCTTCCTCGACTTCATTTTCGAGGACCGTGACATCCAGTGGCTGCGCTGGATCGAGCGTCCGCTCGCCAAGCTCGGCAAGGTCGACATGCTGTCGGCCTGCATCGCGCTGATCGTGCTGCTGATCTCGGCCATGACCTTCGCGACCAGCGCGCACCAGCACGGTGGCGGTCACGCGGACAAGGCGGAGACGGTCCTGCTCGCCGGTGTCGCCGGTCTGATCACGTACCTCATCGTCGGCGGTCTCTCCGGCTTCTTCGAGAACAAGCTGGAGGAGGAGGAAGAGCGCGAGCACGAGGTCGAGGAGGAGGCCAGGAAGAGTGGCAAGAAGGTCTCCGCGATCGTGCTCTCCGGCAAGGCCGCGTTCTTCATGTTCCTCTACCTGGAAGTGCTCGACGCGTCCTTCTCGTTCGACGGTGTCATCGGCGCCTTCGCCATCACCAACAACATCGTGCTGATGGCCCTCGGCCTCGGTATCGGCGCCATGTACGTCCGTTCGCTCACGGTCTACCTGGTCCGCCAGGGCACGCTCGACGACTACGTCTACCTGGAGCACGGCGCCCACTACGCCATCGGCGCGCTGGCCGTGATCCTGCTCGTCACCATCCAGTACCAGATCAACGAGCTCATCACCGGTCTCGTCGGTGTCGTGCTGATCGCCTGGTCCTTCTGGTCCTCGGTCCGGCGCAACAAGGCGCTGGAAGCCGAAGGCGGCGACGACGCCGGTTCCAAGGCGGAAGTCCCGTCCGGGGTGTGACCCGGTAGGGATTGAGGAACGCTCTACGCGGGGCGGTCCGTGAGGCAACGGTTCTCCGGAGACATCCGGACCCGGCCCCGCGGCCGCCCCGCAGCGATGTGGGCGTCCCCGGCGAGGCACGGGGCGGCTGCGGGGGCCGGGGCACTTTTTCTACACGTGTGGGGGTTGGGGATGGCGTTCTGGGACAACCTGTGGCCGCGGCGGGAGGCACAGTTCGAGTCGGGCAGCGCGGCGACGAGCTCCATCGTGCTCTCCAGGCGGCACGCCACGGTCTCGCTCACCAAACAGGGCGCGCTGACCGGCAATCTGCGGGTCAACCTCTCCTGGCAGATGCGTACGTCGGACATCATGGGCCGGTCGCGGCAGAGCGGCCGGCTGCTGCGGCCGATGAATCTCTTCAAGCCCGAGGTGGTCCAGGCCCACACCCAGGGCATGGTCAACGTCGACCTGGACCTGGGCTGCATGTACGAGCTGAAGGACGGCACCAAGGGCGTCGTCCAGCCGCTGGGCAACCTCATCGGCGACCTGAACGGGCCGCCGTACATCCGGCTCAGTGGGGACGACCGCTTCGGTGCGCCTTCGGGTGAGACCGTCTACGTCAATCTCGACCAGCGCGACCAGATCAAACGGCTGCTGTTCTTCGTCTACATCTACGACCAGACGCCGGCCTTCGACCGTACGCACGCCAAGGTGACGCTCTACCCGGGCAACGGTCCGCGGATCGAGATCGAACTCGACGAGCATGCCCCGGAGGCCCGTTCCTGTGCCGTGTTCACGGTGGAGAACATCAAGGACGAGCTGATCGTGCGGCGCGAGGTGAAGTTCGTGTACGGATTCCAGTCGGAGCTGGACCGGCTGTACGGCTTCGGCATGCAGTGGGGGCGCGGCTACAAGTCCCGGACCTGAACGACGCCCGGGAACCGGGCCCTGAACGACGCCCCGGAACCCGGCCTCACCGGGGCCCGGGGGGCTTCGGAGCGATCCCGGCCCTCACCGGGGCCCCGGGGGACCTCGGAGCGATCCCGGCCCCGTCCCTCAGGACCGTACGAACTGCGGCCCCTGCGGCGGCAGCACGAAATTCGGGTCCGGGGCGGGCGCCGCGGCCGCGGCGGGCTGCGGATAACCGTAGGCCGGCTGAGCGGTGGCGGGCTGTGGGTACCCGTACGCGGGCTGGGGGGCGTGCTGGGCCGCCGCGGGCTGCGGGTAGCCGTACGCGGGCTGCTGGTGCTGGACCGTGGCCTGCGCGTCGGGGCCGGGTGCCGCTGCCGGCGGGAAGTCGGGCGCGGGCGGGAACCCGGGCGCCGTCACCGGCACGGGCGCGGGAGCCGCCGCGTGCGACGGGGCCGGCCCGGGTTCGGCCGCGGTCTCGTCGACCGAGATGCCGAAGGCGGTCGCCAGACCGACCAGCCCGGTCGGATAGCCCTGTCCCACGGCTCGAAATTTCCAGCCATCGCCGCGCCGGTAGAGCTCGCCGCAGATGATCGCCGTCTCCTCGCCGGTCTCCGGCCGCACATCGAAGACCGCGAGCGGATCGCCGTCGGCCGACGCCGCGTCGTACAGCAGGATGCGCAGATCGTGCACCTGAGCGAATGCGGCTCCGTCGGAGGACGCGGCGACGACCACCTGCTCGACCGAGGCGTCGAGCCCGCCCAGATCGGCCTCGATGGTGTCCGTGAGGCCCTCGGGGACACTGCGCTTCGGCAGCCGTCGTACCAGGCCGGAGGGGTGGCGGGGCTGGTTGTAGAAGACGAAGTCCTCGTCCGAGCGCACGCGGCCACCGGCTCCGAGCAGCAGCGCCGAGGCGTCCACATCCGGAACTCCGGTGCCCGGGGTCCAGCGCAGCACGGCCCGTACGGCCATGGCGTCCAGAGGGACGTTCGAGCCTTTCACCATCGCGTGCGTCATGCCCGTCATCCTGCCTGCTGGCTGCCCACGCGGACAACGCGGGGGTCGTACCAGGTGTCCGGGCGGCATACCGGAAGCACACGGTCCGCAGCGCCCCCACCCGTCGGGAAATGGACGAGTTACCCGGAATTCATGCACGTGGGGAACTGTTGACACCCGTCCATACGTACTATTACCGGCCATGCGTTGTCCGGCCGGTCCGGCAGTTCGGGGGAGTTACATGCGTCATTTCGGGCATATTGCGCCCACTGAGAGGGAGAGGCTGTTCTTCCAGGAGCCGTGCGAGTTCGGTCCGGGCTCGTCGGCCCGCGTGCTCGCGGCCGCCCTGGGGGCGACCCTGTACAGCCCTGCCACCCGGCCGAGGCTTGCTGACGACGTCATCAAGCAGGCCGGACGCGGTGTCGTCTCGATGGTGCTGTGCCTGGAGGATTCGATCGACGACTCCGAGGTCGCCGGTGCCGAGGAGAACCTGGTCGGACAGTTCGCCGACCTCGACGCGCGTGGCGCCGAGGTGCCGCTGCTCTTCATCCGGGTCCGGGAGCCGGGTCAGATTGCCGACCTGGTGCAGCGGCTCGGCTCTACCGCCCGAATGTTGTCTGGTTTTGTACTTCCGAAGTTCACCGAAGAGCGTGGCGTGCCCTTCATGGAGGCGCTCACCAACGCCGAGAAGACGTGCGGCCGACGCTTGTTCGCGATGCCCGTTCTCGAATCTCCCGAGCTGCTGCACCTGGAGACCCGCGGGGAAACTCTCCGGGGAATAGCCCGCACCGTCGACAAGTACCGCGAGCGGGTGCTCGCGCTGCGGCTCGGCGTCACCGACTTCTGCTCGGCGTACGGACTGCGCAGGGCGCCCGACATGACGGCGTACGACGTGCAGATCGTCGGCGCCGTGATCGCCGACGTGGTCAATGTGCTGGGCCGCGCGGACGGCACCGGCTTCACGATCACCGGGCCGGTGTGGGAGTACTTCCGGCTCCAGGAGCGCATGTTCAAACCCCAGCTGCGCCGCAGCCCCTTCCTGGAGGGCCGGGCCGAGGAGCTGCGCACGGCGTTGATCGAGCACGATCTGGACGGCCTGCTGCGCGAGATCGAGCTCGACCGGGCCAACGGCCTGCTCGGCAAGACCTGCATCCACCCGTCGCATGTCGCGCCCGTGCACGCGCTGTCCGTGGTCAGCCACGAGGAGTTCAGCGACGCGGAGGACATCCTGCGGCCGGAGCGCGGCGGCGGTGGCGTCGTGCGCTCCGCGTACACGAACAAGATGAATGAGGTGAAGCCGCACCGCGCCTGGGCCGAGCGGACCCTGCTGCGGGCCGAGGTCTTCGGAGTGGCCCGGCAGGACATCGGCTTCGTGGAGCTGCTGGCCGCGGGCCTTGCCGAATGAGCGAGCACTCGGCAAGGACGGAGAAGGCACGGCCGGAGAAGGCAAGAACAGAGAAAGCACGGACAGAGAAAGCACGGACAGAGAAAGAGACGGCGAACGTGGTGTGGTCGGGCAGCTGGGTGGCGGAGCGACTGGGCGTCGAGCTCGTCGGTGACGGGAAGCCCGACGGCGACAGCGAGCTGAGAGAGCTGCTGGGCCTCGCCCTGCGCCGCAACCCCAAGCGGGCCCACCTCCTCGTGTCGAACGTGCTCGGCAAGCACGTGCCGCAGAAGCCCTCCGTGGTGTACGGCGCCGGCTTCGAGCTCGGCCGGCGGGTGCGCGAACTCCTCGGTGACGCCGAGGCGCGCCGGGCCGTGGTACTCGGCTACGCGGAGACGGCCACCGGCCTCGGCCACGCGGTCGCCGACGGGCTGGGCGTGGCGCCGTACCTCCACTCGACGCGCCGCCCCGTCGAGGGCGTGGCGCGGGCGGGCGGCTTCGAGGAGTCCCACTCGCACGCCACCTCGCACCTGCTGCTCCCGGAGGACCCGGATCTGCTGGCGGGCGAGTGCGGCCCGACGGGCGCGGACGTAGACCCGGATGTGGGCGCAGACGCGGACGCGGGCATGGGTACGGGCGCAGACGCGGATACGTACGCAGGCGCGCCGCTGGTCCTGGTGGACGACGAATTCTCCACGGGCAACACCGTGCTCAACACCATCCGCGCACTGCACGAGCGGTACCCGCGCAGCCGTTACGTCATCGTCGCCCTGGTGGACATGAGGTCGCCGGCCGACCGGGGAAGGCTGACCGAGTTCGCCGCGGAGATCGGTGCCCGCGTCGACCTGGTGGCGCGCAGCTCGGGCACGGTCGCCCTCCCGGAGGGCGTCCTGGAGAAGGGCCAGGCACTGGTCGCCGCGCACGAAGGGGCCGGTCCCGCCGCCCCCCGAGCGGCCGTCGAGCCGGGGCGCCGGCCCTGCACCCGGGTGGACCTCCAGTGGCCCGCCGGTGTGCCCGACGGCGGACGGCACGGCTTCACCCCCGCCCACCGGGCGACCCTGGAGCCCGCCCTCCCCGCCATGGCCGCCCGCATCGCCGAAGCGCTGGGCGACGCCCGCCGCGTACTGGTCCTCGGCTTCGAGGAGCTCATGTACGCCCCCCTGCGCCTGGGCACGGCCCTGGAGGACCACACCGACGCCGAGGTGCGCTACTCCACCACCACGCGTTCCCCCGTCCTCGCCGTGGACGACCCGGGCTACGCGATACGGACCCGGCTGGTCTTCCCGGCCCACGACAACCCGGCCGACGGACCCGGCGACCGGTACGCGTACAACGTCGCGGGCGCCGGTTTCGACGCCGTGGTGCTCGCCGTCGACTCCGCCGCCGACACCCCCGAACTCCACGCCCCCGACGGCCTGTTGGCGCAGCTCGCCGCACACACCGACCACGTCCTGCTCGCGGTCGTCCCCTCGTACGTCCCGACGCGCCCCCGCACGGACACCCCTGAACGGCAGGAACCCCCCATGCTGCCCGAGCCCCTCCGCGGCCCCGCCTTCTCCTCCTACGCGCCGGACGAGGTCGGCTGGCTGCTCCAGGACCTCTCGGACACCGAGCTGGAGGCGCCCACCGAGGAGCGCGAGGAGGCGATACAGAGCGGTGGCGCGCACTACGCCGAGTCGCTGCCCGTCGAGTACCAGCCGTCCGCCCAGTACCAGGACCTGTTCAAGGCGGCGCTGGAGCTGTCGGCCGCCCGCGTCGCCCGCGCCGTGGGCACCGTCACCGAGACGGTGCTCGCCGAGCGCACCCCCCGCCCGGTCCTGGTCTCGCTCGCCAGGGCGGGCACGCCGGTCGGCGTACTCATGCGCCGCTGGGCCCTGCACCGGTACGGCATCGATCTGCCGCACTACGCCGTCTCCATCGTGCGGGGCCGCGGTATCGACGCCAACGCCCTGCGCTGGCTGGCCGCCCACCACGACCCGGCGGACGTCGTCTTCGTCGACGGCTGGACCGGCAAGGGCGCGATCACCCGTGAACTCTCCGTGGCGCTCGCCGAGTTCGAGGGCTTCGACCCCGAGATCGCGGTACTGGCCGACCCGGGCGGCTGCGTCCGCACCTACGGCACCCGCGAGGACTACCTCATCCCGTCGGCCTGCCTCAACTCCACCGTTTCCGGGCTGATCTCGCGGACCGTCCTCCGCTCCGACCTGGTGGGCCCCGAGGACTTCCACGGCGCGAAGTTCTACCGGGAACTGGCGGACACCGATGTGTCCGGCCATTTCCTCGACACCGTCGCCGCCCACTTCGACGAGGTCGTCGACGCCGTGGACGCCGAGGTCAAGGAGCTGCTCGCGGCCGACCGCGCGCCCACCTGGGAGGGCTGGGCCGCCGTGGAGCGGATCAGCGAGGAGTACGGCATCCACGACGTCAACCTCGTCAAGCCGGGCGTCGGCGAGACGACCCGGGTACTGCTGCGCCGCATCCCGTGGAAGATCCTCGCCAAGCGCGGCGCGGGCGCGGACCTCGAACACATCCGCCTGCTGGCCGAGCAGCGGGGCGTACCGGTGGAGGAGGTCGACGCACTCCCGTACACCTGCGTCGGTCTGATCCACCCGAAGTACACCAGGGGCGCGACGGGCGCGGACGGCAAGGCGGTGGAGTCGAAGTGACCACCCCGACGGCCCCGGCCACATCTGCTCCTGCTCCCGGTCCGGCCGCCGCCCCCGTGACGCTCGTCGCCAGCGACCTCGACCGCACCCTGATCTACTCCGCGGCGGCGCTCCAGCTCGCCATGCCGGACGCCGAAGCCCCCCGGCTGCTCTGCGTGGAGGTCTACGACCACAAGCCGCTCTCCTATCTCACGGAGACGGCCGCGGCACTGCTCGACGAACTGGCCGGCACCACGGTCTTCGTCCCGACGACCACCCGCACCCGCGAGCAGTACGGACGCATCCACCTGCCCGGCCCCGCACCGAGGTTCGCGATCTGCGCCAACGGCGGACACCTGCTCGTCGACGGCGAGTCCGACCCCGACTGGCAGCGGCAGGTGGCCCGCAGGCTCGCCGACGAATGCGCCTCCCTCGCCGAGGTCCGCGCCCACCTCCTGGCCGCGGCCGACCCCGCCTGGCTGCTCAAGGAACGGGTCGCCGAGGACCTCTTCGCCTATCTCGTCGTGGAACGCCCGCTGCTGCCCGAGGACTGGGTCAAGGAACTGGGGGAGTGGGCGCGGACGCGTGGCTGGACGGTCTCCCTCCAGGGCCGCAAGATCTACGCCGTTCCGGGCCCGCTCACCAAGAGCGCCGCGATGAACGAGGTGGCCCGCCGCACCGGCGCCACGCTCACCCTCGCCGCCGGCGACAGCCTCCTCGACGCCGATCTGCTTCTCGCCGCCGACCGCGCCTGGCGCCCGGCCCACGGCGAACTGGGCGATACCGGCTGGCACGCCCCGCATGCCGAGGTGACGGCCGCGCACGGCGTGGCAGCGGGGGAGGAGATCCTTCGGCACTTCCTCCGGGCCGCGGGCGAGGCAAGATCGTCCTGACGCCGGGCGCAGGCGCACCGGCCGATCGACGCATGAGGAGCGCAGGATGACCAAGGGCAACGAAACCAAGATCACGGACGAGCTGTACGCGTACATGCTGGCGCACAATCCACCGCTCGACTCGGTGCAGCGCGAGCTCGTCGAGACCACGTACGCACGCCTGCCCGAGCACGCCGGCATGCAGTCGGCCGAGGAGCAGGGACCGCTGCTCGCCTTCCTCGTACGGCTGACCGGGGCCCGGCACATCGTGGAGGTCGGGACGTTCACCGGATTCTCCGCCCTGTCGATGGCGCAGGCACTGCCCGCCGACGGACGGCTGATCGCCTGCGACATCTCGGAGGAGTGGACCGCCTACGGCAGGGAGGCCTGGGCGAAGGCGGGCGTCGCGGACCGGATCGAGCTCCGTATCGCCCCCGCGCTCGACACACTGCGGGCGATGCCGGCCGAGCCGCACATCGATCTCGCCTACCTGGACGCCGACAAGGGCAACTACATCCCGTACTGGGAGGAACTGGTGCCCAGGATGCGGCAGGGCGGTCTTGTCGTCACGGACAACGTGCTCTTCCATGGCGGGGTGACCGACCCGCGGGCGACCGGCGGAGCGGCGGCGATCAAGGAGTTCAACGACCATGTGGCCGCCGATCCGCGGATGGACAGCGTGCTGCTGACCGTGTCCGACGGCCTCACGCTCTCCCGCAAGCGATAGCGGAAGCGGCCCCGGGCCGCCGAGGGCTGCTCGCCGCTCAGCCGCAGCAACCCCCACCGCAGCAGCCGCCCCCGCCCCCGCCGCCGGCCGACGGGGCGGCGGGCGCGGACTTGGCGGACGACCCGCCGACGGCCACGGTGGAGAGCAGCTTCACGGTGTCGGCGTGCCCGGCGGGGCAGGAGGCCGGGTCGGAGGACCGAGCCATGGGGCGGCTGAGTTCGAAGGTGTCTCCGCAGGAGCGGCAGCGGAATTCGTAACGAGGCATGGCCCCAGGCTAACCGTCACCGCTCTGCCGGAGACAGACACCACGGGCGGCGGATGAGGGGCGGGTACGCGCACGAGTACGGGTACGGAGACCGGTACGGGCTCGGGCAGGGTTACGGACACCGGTACGGGCACGGGTACGGCGCCGGGTCAGGGACTACGCCGTACGCCTGGCATCGACGGCGTGGTCGCCTTCCGGTTCAGCCGCATTTCCCGCGCGGCTTCCTCGGGGTGGCGGGCCCGCCAGTACGGGTTGTCGTGCGGAAGGCCGCCGCTGACCCGTCCGTACATCCCGAAGACCATCAGCATCAGCCCCACCACAAAGCTGAACAGCACGTTCTGGATGTGGAAGGCGAGGAAGTTGTAGTCGGTCTCCAGCAGCGCGAGATTGACGAAGCCACTGAGGATGAAGGCGATGCCCAGAATCATGTTGAGCGTCGAGGCGAAGTTGCCGCCGATCACCATCCCGATGAACAGGAGCAGGCCGACGCAGATGGACAGGACGCTCAGGGCACCGTTGGTGTTGAGGCCGGCGACGGTGGCTCCGCCGGTGTTGAAGAAGCCGATCTTGTCGATCAGTCCCAGGACACCGAAGGCGAGCAGCACCAGCCCCATCAGCCCCGCCCCGACCCGATAGACGCGGCTGAGCCGGTGATCGACCGGCAGATGCTGGTCGAGCCGGGTGACCTTGCGGCGACGGGGCGACCGCCGTCCCGTGGCGTGCAGTGCATGGGTGGCCATGTCGGTCGGCCTCCTTCGGGCGTACTACCAGGATCCGCCCAAGGTGTGGCTGCCGCACACCAGAGAACCCGAGAGCCCGTACGCAGCCCGTGACCGAGCCCGTATGCACGGAGCCCGTGACCGACCCGTACGCACGGAGCCCGTAGCCGAGTGCCCGTACAGCTCAGGCGCCGGCCCCGCGCTCCTCACGGATCTCGGAGACCACCCGCGCAGCCGTCCGCCGCACCGCTTCGGTCTCGGTCAGGAAATGCCAGTAGTCGGGGTGACGCCCATCGAGTCCGGCGACGGCGCGATCCAGCCGGGCCACGGCATCGTCCAGCGGACGGGCGTGGCGCGGATCGGGCGTGCTGCGACCGGCCATGGCCAGGCGCTGCGCGTCCCGGACCGCGAACCGGGTCCGCTGGATCTCCTGCTGCGGGTCCTTGGCCACGTCGTCCAGCCGGTGCAGCCGGTCACCGGCCGCGGACACCGCCTCGTCCGTGGCGTTCAGCAAGGCGCGGACCGTGCTCAGCCGGGACGTCGCATCGGCCCACCGCTGCTCGTCCCGCGCCTGGGCGGCTTCCTTCAGCTTCTCCTCGGCCTGCCGCACATTGACGGCCGCCTGCTCGGGCACCGGCTGGAGATCCTGCCAGCACGCCGCCGAGAAACGCCGCCGCAACTCGCTCAGCACCGGCTCCACCGAGCCCGCCCGGGTCGTCAACGCCTGGGCGCGCGTACGCAGCGACACCAGCCGGTGGTCGATCTCGGCGGCGCGCTCGGGCAGCTGGGCCGCTTCGGACCGCACCGCCTCG
Organism: Streptomyces sp. NPDC058240; assembly: GCF_042882135.1. Classification (NCBI taxonomy): domain Bacteria; kingdom Bacillati; phylum Actinomycetota; class Actinomycetes; order Kitasatosporales; family Streptomycetaceae; genus Streptomyces; species Streptomyces sp. NPDC058240. Next base: position 480,864 of record NZ_JBHVWT010000001.1, on the reverse strand, counting down.
GCATCGCGCAGCACCCGATCGGCGCGCTGCAAGGTTTCCGGAACGCCGTGCTGTCCGGCGCCCTGGTTGAGCTTGGTCAGCTCGGGGGCGAGCGCCGCCAGCCGGGCGGCGAGATCATCCGCCCGCAGCCCGGACGCGCGCACCGCGTCGAGAGCGTTGCTCGCACCGAGCAGGGCCTGCCGGGCCCGCTCCACGGCGGGCGCGAGCCGGGCGAGCTGCGTCTCCGCGCTGCCCAGCAGCGGACCGAGTCCCTGCGCGAACCGGTCCAGCTCGGCCTTGACCCGTACCAGCTCGTCCTTGGCCGTGGTCAGCTCGGTCCGCGCGCGGGCGGCGACCGACGGTTCCAGATCGTCCCGGTCCAGGTCGTGCGCATCGACCGCGGTGATGTACGTATGACTGGCCTCGTCGATCCGCCGCCCCAGGGCGGCGAAGTCGTCCACGGCCCTGCGCGCGGCGGGCGAGCTGTCCACCGCGGTGATCGTCTCGATCGAGATGCGCAGATCGCGCTGGGCCGTGTCCAGCTCGTAGAAGGCCGACGCTGCGGCGTCCTTCGCGGCCTGCGCCTCGACGCGCTGACCCTCCCCGCGCCCGCCGAACCAGCGCCTCGTACCGCCACCGGCGAAGGCGGCCGGCAAGGCGGCGGCGAGCAGCGGCACCGGCAACAGCATCAGCACGAAGACGTCCCTGACGGCGGAGCTCCCACCCGCTCTCGCTCGCGGCTGCGCGTGTGTCGCCGTCACATCCCTCTCCCGTGCCGTTTCGCCCTGCCCGGTACATTCTCCCACCAGGTAAGGACGAACACACAGGCCGGTTAGTTCACGCTTCGCACGGTGACTTCGCCGTTGTCGCTCCGGGCCTTCACCACATGGCTGCTGCCGTCGCTGCGCGGTGCGTCCACCGAGGTGCTTCCGTTGCGGGCGACGGCATCCACCGCATACCTCACGGAGCCGCCCGGCAGATCGATGGTGATCGCCCCGTTGTCGCTCACGGTGTCCACGAGATCCGGCACGGCCGCGAACCCCAGCCGGATGCTGCCGTTGTCGGACCGCGCCGACACGGACTTGGCCGAGACCCTCTCGGCGACGATGCCACCGTTGTCGCTCTCCAGCTTGAGCGGCCCGGTGGAGTCCCGGACGGTCACCTTGCCGTTGTCGGCGTGGAGGGTGAGGGGGGTGCGGAAGCCGGAAGCGACGACCGTCCCGTTGTCCCCCTTGACGACCACGGCCACCCCGCGCGGCACCTTCACCTGATGCTCCGCGGCACAGTCGCTGATCAACGCCTCGCACTTCACGCGAAGCGTGAGCGTGTCGTCCTGCATCTCCCATTGCGGATCGGGCCCGTTCCCGAACGCCACCCACCCGTCGACCCGACGGGTCACCTCGACCTTCTGCACATCGGCCGGTACGAGCTCCAGCGACGACTGCCCGGAATCGATGGTCAGCGTCTTCCCGCCCAACGCGAACGACTTGTGCTCGGTGGGCGCGCCGCCCACGTCCGTACTGCCACAACCGGCAAGAGCAAGAACCATGAACACGGCGCCACCGGACGCGATGAGAGTGCGGGTGCGGGTGCGGACTGCCACGATGATCTTTCCCCCAGGTCGTACGGCGGACGCTGCCGATACTGCGGACCTCACCGTACGTACGCGACCGCCTCCGACAGAATCCGGACGGCTACCGTATGCGGGGTGGGGATATCCCCCGTATACCCCCGCCACCACGCTCCGCCGTCTCGCCGGCTGCCGTCCCGTTCGCTCGTCCCGTTTGCTGCCGCCGGGGATCGTTTGTGACCATGGGCCGTAGTCCATGTACGCTGTTGCCTCATCCACGGGTGCGTAGCTCAGGGGTAGAGCGCTGCTCTTACAAAGCAGATGTCGGCGGTTCGAAACCGTCCGCGCCCACAGTAGGAAACCGCAGGTGAGAGCCTGATATGGCCCTCCGGTCGAACGTGACTGGAGGGCCTTTTTCATGATCGAGTCCACATGGATGCCACATCCCCGAAGAGATGAGCGCCTCTCATCATTCGATAGAGGTCTGGTCCAAGGTGCCGGCAGCGGGTGCACATCGGTCTCGTCGAAGTGCCCAGTCTGCCCAGCCTGCGCGCTTCTCCCGCTCGGCGTACAGATCGAATCCAGTGGTTGCAGGTCCAGAGACCGAGCTCTGCTACCCGTGATGACGGTCCTGCCTCTCTGAACCACGGAGGCAGGACCGTACACCTACTACCGGCCGACCGAAGCCTGCCGGAGGACTACTCCTAGGACGGGGGCATGAGGACCGTGTCGACGAGATAGACCGTGGCGTTGGCCGTCTTGATGTCCCCACAGACGATCTTCGCGGTGTCGTTGACCTTGAACGACGTGCCCGACCCGGAGGTCTTGAGCATGGAGCCCTCCAGCGTCTTGAAGCTGCCGTTGGGAAGCTCGCTGGGGGTGATGGTCTTGTCCACGACGTGGTAGGTCAGGACCTTCTTCAGCTGCGCCTTGTCCTTGAGGAGGCCGGCAAGCTGCATCTTCGAAACCTTGTCGAAGGCCGCGTTCGTGGGGGCGAAGACCGTGATGGGCTTCGCGTCGTTGAGCTTGGTGGTGAGCCCGGCGTCCTTCAACGCGAGTACCAGCATGGTCAGTTTCGGATTGTTGGCCGCTGCGGTGGCCACGCGTTCCTTGGACATGCCAGCGGCGCTGCCCTTGCCGCTGTGCGGCAACGAGGAGCATCCCGGACCGAACGGGCTCGGTGTGTCCGCGAACGCTTGTGGAGCGAGAGCACCGAGCGAGAGCGGGAGGGCCACCACAGCGGTGAGTGCTGCGGTGCTCGTGCGGATGCGATGTGAACTCATACCGATTCCTCTTCCCTCTAGGAGGAGGTCCGTGAGGTGTCGATGCCGACCCTCGTAGGACGAGGAGTGTGGCCGCTTCTGGCCGGGGTGTCGCGTGCACCGCTCCGGCGTACCCAGTGGGCCATCGGAACAAGGTTAGGCATCGTCAGCGAGAATCGCACCCCGAAGACGATCGCCTGGTTGTGCCACGCGCCCACCACATGCGAAGCCGCCTGATCTACATCGATCCGACTCCGGCTCCGCCCGTGATCCGCCGGACAGGACCTGGCGGTGAGGCGTTCGAAAACCAGTGGAGCAGCGCCGCTGTGCGCCGCTACCGTGCTGCCGAGCCAAGTCGTCTAGTAGTCAAGGACGTTCCGTTGTACACCCTGTGAGACCTCCCGAGTGCTGATTCGTCGCGCGTCGCGCCTGTGCGCCGCGCTCCTTTCTGCTGCGGTCTTCTCACTGAAACCGGTGTACTTCTGTGCTCAATAACTGGGTGGTCGTGCCCACCTGCCTGCCGCTCGTGCTCCGCCGTTGCCATGTGTGCGCGTCCGAGCGCTTCAAGGCAAGCGGTAAATTTCGCGTCAACGCAAACCACAAGCTCATCGACGCCTGGCTCCTCGCGCTCTGTACCGCTTGCGGGGAAACTGCGAAGCTCACGGTCCTGGAGCGGATGAATGTGCGCTCCGTACGACCTGAGCTGCTGGACCGGCTGCATGACAACGACCTTGGCCTGACAGCTGAGCTGCTCCAGGATCCGGTCGTGCGGCGCCGTAATCGCATCGCCCTCGACTGGGACAACGCCTGGCGCCTCGACACCGACGGATCGGATCACCTGGACCGCGAGGTGATCGACGTCTCGGTCCGCTTTGCGGCGCGGATCCCTGTCCGGCCGGTGCGACTGATCGCTGAAGGTTGCGGTCTTTCGCGGGCCGAGGTCGAGAGGCTGATCACGGAGGGGAAGCTCGTTTCGGCAGTCCGGCTGACCGGCAAGCTCTCCGGCGACTTCACCTTCATGCTCAAGCGCTGAGCCCTCCTCGAGGCCAGGGGCCTGTCCGGCAAGATCCGCCGGGCAGGCCCCTGGTCCGCCATGGTTGACGAGGCGAGGCACGATCTCCACCGCGGCGGAGGCTGGTTCTCGTACGTCATCCAGAAGCGCAAGGAAGCCGAGCGCAAGGAAGCCGAGCGCAAGGCGAAGGCGCCCGCCGGCGCGAAGGCCCCCAGCAGCTGTCATCATCAGCGGATGACGGGCGAGCAGCTGCCGGCAGGGTGGACTCTGGAGGAGATCCGCAGCGTCTCCGGCGACCGGGAGGCGACAGTGCTCGACAGCGGTCGCTCTGTGAGGTGGCTGGGCTGGCCGGGGGAAGACGAACAGCTCTGCCCTGAAATCGTCTTGGGATTCCACGGACTGTGTCTGGTGAAGCCTGTCGGCGACGACGACTGGTACATGGGGAGTCTGAACGACGACGGCAGCGTCGACTGTTGGAGTGCCTACGCCGATTTCCGCGAGGCGCTGCGCGGACTGTAGTGCCGAGCGCATCTGCCGGTGCCCCGGGAGGCACGTGCTCTTCCCGGGGCACTACGGAGCAGGGTTCCAGGGAACTCGGTGGGTTCCGTTCAGGCGTTGGGGCGCTTGCCGTGGTTGGCGTTCTTCTTCTTGCGGGCGCGGCGCTTGTTTCCTCGCTTGGCCATGAGATACCTCCCTCACCTGGGGTTTTCGTGCCTCCGTCAGTTTAGGTTCGGCCTGCCTCGGGCGCATCAGCGGTGTTGTCCGAGGCCAAGGCCTCGATGAGCCAGGTGAAGGCCGGTCTCGGGTTGTCCGGGGGTGGCCAGGAGTTGATTACGGCGAGCAGGTGGAGGTAGCGCTGACGGCGGGGGTCGTTCGCCGTTTCCAGGAGTGGCAGCAGGTCGTGGCCTGTGGTGTGGGCGTATTCGGCCGTGATCGCCTTGACGACCGGGGCGGCCTGGGGCGATGTCGGGGCGATGCCCGCTCGCAGGGCCGGGGTGACGTGGTCGCGGACCATTGCGGCGGGGTCGGGGCGGGTGACGTCGGTTGTTACGTGGTCGGCCATGCGTCGCACGAGGGCGGCGAAGTCCGGGTCCTGGGTCAGTTCGGCCAACTCGATCCAGGCTTCGACCTGTTCGGTGTCGGGGTTATCGGGCAGCTCCGGGGTCATCGAGCGCCTGATTCCGGCGAACCCCGGCGCGGCGTCCGGGCCGCCGAACGCGGTGGCGAGGAAGTCGTCGATCAGGTCGCGGCGTTCGTGCTCGGAGAGCCTGGCCAGTTCGTGCATGGGTTCCAGCTCCTCAGGTGCGGAACCGCGCCTGGCCGCTGCCGCCGGCACCGCGCGTCGCATCCGCAGCGTACGGATCTGCACCGTCAGCGCCTGGGCGTGCGCTGCGGCGACCTCGGGGAGGGAAAGTTCGCGGTCGGCGACCTTGCGGATCGTGGGAAGGTCCAGCCCCAGCTCGCGCAGCGTCCGGACCAGGCGGAGGCGTGCGACGGCGTCGGGACCGTAGCGGCGGTAGCCGGCCGGGGTGCGGTCGGCAGGGGGCACGATCCCGCGGTCGGAGCAGAACCGGATGGTCTTCACCGTCAGCCCGGTCAGCCTGGCCAGATCCTCGATCGGGAGGAGCGCGTCGCCGTTCATGTCCGCGACCTTCGAGCCTCCCCCTGCGGGAGAGTCAAGGCCGGGCCCGCCGTAACGTGTCTTGTTCACGTCAGCACCATCCCAGGGGGGATACATGTCGTACGGCTATCCGCCGCCCCAGCCCGGTCAAGAGCCTCAGCCGGGTCAGCAGCCTCAGCAGCCTCAGCCCGGTCAGCAGCCGTCCTCGTCGCCGTACGAGCACTGGCCGCAGCCCGGCCCCGGGGCGTACGGCTATCCGCAGCCGCCGAGGAAGTCCCGTACCGGGCTGATCGTCACGCTGTCCGTGGTCGGCGGGGTGGCCCTCGTGCTGGCAATCCTGCTGGCGCTCGGGGTGCTGATCGCCGTGATGAGCGGCGGCGGCTCGTCGTCGACCTCCAGGACGAAGCCGTCGACGGTGGAGGCCACGAAGAGCGAAGCGCCGGTGCCGGGTGATGCCTCCGATGCGCCCACGGAGCTGCCGGCCCTCGAAGGCACGGATGCCTCGGGCGATGTGCGGATCACCCGGTGCGAGGTGGACTCGTTGACCGAGTGGCCCGACGCGGATGTGGAGATCGTGAACCACTCCGACACCCAGGCGTCCCACATCGTGTCCGTGGAGTTCGTGGACGGGGAAGGCACGCGCCGGGCCTCGGGGCTGGCGACGGCCACCGACCTGGCCGCGGGGCAGAAGTCGGTGCAGAAGGCCCAGGGGCTGGGGAAGGTCCCGGGCAAGATGACGTGCAAGGTCTCGAAGGTGACGCGGCTTCCCTCCTCGTAGCGAAGGCCGCGGAGCGGCTCCTCGGCCCCGCGCGCCGCGGTCCGGGCCGTCACCCGCATGGGCGCGTCCGAGTGGTTGTGCGGGACGGTGCCCGGCAGGGTCGGTTCTGTCCCACAGTCCCGATCCGGCCAAGGAGTCTCGATGGCACACTCAGCGTCCACGTCCGGTCCGGCCGGTTCCGCCGGCCAGACGGACATCAACCCCTGGGCGGCCAGCGGGATCATCTTTGCCGGTGTTCTGCTGCTCGTCGACGGCGTCCTCGGAGTGATCAAGGGCATCTCCGGTATCGCCTCCGACGATGTCTACGCGCAGGTCAGGAACTACACGTTCAAGTTCGATGTGACCTCATGGGGATGGATCCACCTCGTCCTCGGCATCGTCCTCGGCATCGTCGGCTGGGGCATCCTCAAGGGCGCGGCCTGGGCCCGTGCCACGGGTGTGGTGCTCGCTGCCATCAGCCTGATCATCAACTTCGTCTGGCTGCCGTACCAGCCGATCTGGGCGATCGTCTCCATCGCCATCGACGGGTTCGTGATCTGGGCCCTGTGCACGGAGAGCTCGAAGGCGGTCATCTGAGCGGGGGACGGCGCCAAGGGCCGGAGGCAGAGGTGGAACTTGCCGCTCTTGCCGCCGAGGCGTACGTCTACGGGTATCCGCTGGTCCGTGACCTGTCGGTGGTCGAGGGCTTCATGCACACGGGTTTCGGGCCGCTGCCGCCCGCACCCTTCAACCATTTCGCGCACGCGGGCCGATCAGCGCCGCCCGGCGCGCCCCTCATGTCCGTCGACGACGACACCGTCCGCTCCATCGCCCACCTCGATCTCTCCGGTGGGCCGGTGCTGCTCCATGTCCCCGGTGCGGACGGGGTGGACGGTGCGGGCGGTGCGGGTGGTGCGGACGGTGCGCACTGCGTGTTGCAGTTCGTCGACGCCTGGACCAACAACTTCGCGTACGTCGGTCGCCGCGCGACCGGCATCCGGGCCGGGGAGTGGCTCGTCGTGCCGCCCGGCTGGGCGGGCGATGTGCCCGACGGTGTGCTCGGGGTCATCGACGCGCCCACCTCCGTCGTCTCCGTCATCGGCCGCGACGCCTCCGACGACTCCGAAGACCCGGAGCGGGGCCGCGTGCTCCGGGCACAACTGGGCGTCACGTATGTCGAACCGGGCACGCACCGTACGGGACTGCCCGCGCCCGACCCCGACGTACCGGAGTCGCTGCGGTTCTTCGAGCAGCTCAGGGTGTGGATGGCCGACTTCCCGCCGTCCGCGCCCGACCAGGCGTATCAGGACCGGTTCCAGCCGCTGGGGCTGCTGGAGGAAGGTCCCTCGCCGTACACCCGTGCCGATCCCGCCCTCGTACGCGCGCTGACCGAGGGCCTGGCGCGGGGGAGGGCATGGGTGGAGGAGGCCGGCCGGGCCTCGGCGGGGCGCGGGGGATGGGTGATGGATCCGCATCTCTTCGACTACAACCTCGACCACTACGGTGTCGGAACCATCGACTCCCCGGAGTGGCGGATCGCCGACCGGGAGGCGTCCTACCGGACCAGGGCGGTGGCGGCACGGTGCTCGCTGTGGGGCGTCCACGGCTACGAGGCGGTGTACGCCCATACCTTCCGCGACGCCGGGGGCGAGCGGCTGAACGGGGCCTGCTCCTACGTCCTGCGCTTCGATGGACGGCCGCCGCCGGTCGAGGCATCCTGGTCCCTGGCCGTGTACGACACGACCGGTCAGCACCTCGTCGAGACCCCGGGGACGCGACGGCGCCCGGTCGGTGACCGTACGCCTGGCCTGGTGTACGGGGAGGACGGTTCGCTGACGGTCCACCTCCGGCGGGAGCGGCCGGAGGACCCGGTCGCGGTGGCGAACTGGCTGCCCGTGCCCGACGGGGACTTCCGGCTGGTGCTCAGGCTCTGTGCGCCGGGGCCCGAGATCCTCGACGGGACGTACGAGATCCTCGCAGTCGAACGGATTCGGTGAAGGGGACGGCGGACGGGCCGGGACGGACGGGCCGGAGAGTCGGGCGACTGTCAGTGGTCCGGTTCACACTGGAGACATGTGCCGCAGCATCAAGACCCTTCGCCCGCCCGCCATCCCCGAAGAGGCCACCGAGGAGGAGATCCGGGCCGCCGCCCTGCAGTTCGTACGCAAGGTGTCCGGCTTCCGCGCTCCGGCCGCGCACAACCAGGAGGTGTTCGACCGGGCCGTCGACGAGATCACCGAGGCGACCGTCGGACTGCTGGACGGGCTGGAGATCCGGGGTGTGGTCAGGACGCCGTAGGGGCCGTCGCGGTCGCCGACGCGGCGGCGGCCGCTTCCGCCGCCGGGCGGCGCATGAGATACGCGGCCAGGGCGCCCGCCATGAACAGGGCGAGGACCGAGACGGCCGTGCCCACCCACGTCGCGCCGAGCCACTGGCCGCCGAAGTAGCCGAGGCCCACGCTGTAACCGGCCCATGCCACGCCCGCCAGGGCCGACCAGGGCAGGAATTCCTTGACCTCGCGATGCGCGGCGCCCGCGCCCAGGGAGACCACCGAGCGTCCGGCCGGGGCGAAGCGGGCGATGATGACGAGGATGCCGCCGCCCCGGGCGAGGGCCGCGCCGAGGCGTTCCTGTGCGGAGGTGAGGCGGCGGGAGCGGGCGATGGCCCGGTCCAGGCGTTCCCCGCCACGCCAGGCCAGCCGGTACGCGACGAGGTCGCCGAGCACCGAGGCGGTGGCCGCACAGAGGATCAGGGCGAGGAGCGAGGGAACCTCGGTCACCTGCTCGGCGGCGCCCGCACCCGCGACGGTCGTCGAACCGGCGGCGGCAGCCGTGGCGGCGGTGATCACCAGCACCCCGCTGGGCAGCAGGGGCAGAAAGACGTCCAGGAGCACCGAAAGCGCGACCACGGCGTAGATCCATGGGCTGCTGGTCAGCGCGCCCACACTCTCAAGCACCTACTACTCCCCGATTCGGAACAACGCCGCGACGTCGCAGGGGAGCGGCAGGAGCGGCAGGGTCAGCTGTACAGCGTACGCCTGGCGTTCATCCGGTGATCCACAAATACGAGCGATGTTGGGAACCTCACGTACATCCGGAAATGGGAAGCCTCGGTTCCGGGCGCATGCCCGGATGTACGTGAGGAACGACCCGCGCGGGCGCGGGAAACGGACGCGGGAAACGGCCTGCGCGGATGCGCGGATCAGACCGTGACGGGCGGTGCCTGCTCGGACTCGCGCTCCTTTTCGCGCTCCGTGCCGCCCCGGCTGAACAGCCGGTCCAGGGCCAGTGCGCCGGGGCCGGTGAAGACCAGCAGGAGGAACGCCCAGCAGAAGACGGCCGAGGGCTCACCGCCGTTCTGCAGCGGGAACAGCGCCTCGGGCTGGTGGACCTTGAAGTACGCGTACGCCATGGAGCCGGAGCAGATCAGGGCGGCGATACGGGTGCCGAGCCCGAGCATCACGAGGATGCCGCCGATGAACTGGATGACCGCCGCGTACCAGCCGGGCCAGGTGCCGGCGGGTATGGAGTCGCCGTTCATGGCGCCGCCGAGGACGCCGAAGAGTGAGGCGGCGCCGTGGCAGGTGAAGAACAGGCCTATGACGATCCGGAAGAGGCCGAGTGCGTAGGGCTGAGCCTGGTTCAAGCGTGTCTGCATGGGGGGGAGGGCTCCTTCGGTCTGGTGGGGACGTGAACCGATTGAGTGCCTCAGATTAGGCAAACCTCACCAATGCTTGCAAGTTCAACATTCTGTCGACTGGCTGAAAATCGCCCTGTGGTTGTCGGTCAGCCTTCGGTTCGGAACCGCCTTCAACTGCGAACCTCCCTTCACTGCCTTGGCCTGAACCAATGGCAGCGCAGCTTTCCGGCCACGCAGGGGCAGGGGCGTGGGCCGGTTGCCGAATCACGGTTCGCAGGTTCTGTACCACTGGACCGGCGATGCGGCCGTCCGCACGCGCCGCGCGAGCGGCCCGCCGATCCGTCGTCCCGCCCGGCTCCGGCCGAAGCGGAAGCCGGCCTGGGGCGGGCCGGGGATCGCGTGGTGCGCGGGCGGGCAGGTCAGCCGCGTGTTGCGGGCCTCGGGGGCGCCGCCCGGCGCCGATGTGGACGGTGGGGGCTCCGCGATGTGCGCGCGGCGCACAACGCCCGACAGCACACAAACCGCGTCGGAGCGTCCGGACCCCGGCCCGCCCGCCGGGATCGGCTCCCTCGGCTCCCGGCGGGAACCGGGGAAGGTCGTTCAATGTGGCAGGTCGCGGCGCCGGTGCGGCTTCTCGCCGACGGGTGCCAGGCGTCCCCCGGGCCTGCCGGGTCCGCCGTGATGCAGCGCCGCGCTCCACTGCTCCGTGCTGTGGACCAATGGCGGCCAGGAGCCGCGGCGGCGAGGTGTCGATCGAGAGGCGGTCGTACGAACCGGGGGGTGGCGACAGCCTCCTCGCGGCCCCGGGCCTCCTCGGCGCCGGGCGCCGACCGCCGCTGCTCGGCGAGCGCGCGGGGCGCGCGGGTGTCGGCCACGAGCGGCCGTACTCGGCCGAAAACACGCCGATGGCTCCGGCGCGTGCGAGTGGAGTCTGCGGCCGGTTCGGCGACTGTCCCGGTGGCGAAGTGCCCTCCTCGCGTCGTCCCGCGAACACGGATACGGAGCACGCGGCGATGCGAGGAGGGCGGGGCGGATCCGCTCAGGGGCCCTCGTCGGGGCCCGAGTCCGGTGCGGGGCTCAGCAGTTGTTCAGGATGGACTGCAGAGCGCTCTTCTCGGCCGGGTCGACCGTCAGGTCGTAGTAGTGCTTCACGTGCACCCAGGCGCGGGCGTACGTGCACTTGTACGCGGTGCGCGAGGGCATCCAGTTGGCCGGGTCCTTGTCGCCCTTGGCCTGGTTGACGTTGTCCGTGACCGCGATGAGCTGCGGGCGCGTCAGGTCGTTGGCGTACGCCTGCCGCTGGGCGGTCGTCCAGCTGCTGGCGCCCGACCGCCAGGCCTCAGCGAGCGGGACCATGTGGTCGATGTCCAGATCGGAAGCGGCGGTCCAGGTGGCGCCGTCGTACTCCGAGTACCAACTGCCGCTGACGGCGGCGCAGCTGGAGTCCTGCTGCACGTTCGTGCCGTCGCGCTCCAGCACGACCTCACGGGTGTTGCAGGAGCCCGACTGGGTGATCCAGTGCGGGAACTTGTCGCGGCTGTAGCCGCTCGACGAGCCCTCTGCGGAGACGGTCAGCTCGCCCAGGTAGGTGCGGGCGGTCGAAGCGGAGACCGGGGTGGGCATGGCCGCCTGGGCGGTGGGTGCGGTGAGCAGGCCGGTGGTTGCGGCGAAAGCGGCGGATGCGGCGACGACGGCGATGCGACGCGCGTAGACACCAGACATGCGAACTCCCTTGATGTGGGGGGACCTTGGACGGGTGACCCGTGGGGCCCGGCCATCGTGGCGGTGCCAGGTTTCCGTGGGGTGGGCACCAGGTAACAGAGTGGCGACATGGGCACGTCACATCAAGGGTTCTGACGAACAGGGCTGGAGCATGGGGGCGTACGTCCGCATCTGCGCGGGCGCACAGGCTGACGCGGCGACAATTCGGCTGCACCGGTGGCCGATTCGCGCGGGTGGTCCGAGCCGGGCCGGTCATAGGGTTGCGGCGTGCTGCTACCGGTCAACATCACGCTCGGAGTCGTTCTCGCCGTGCTGCTCGCGGCGGCGGCCGGGGTCGCCGCTCTGGCCTCGCTCGGCCGGTCGCGCGAGATTCTGCTGGCCGGGCTGCGGGCCGCGGTCCAACTCGCCGCGGTTTCCCTGCTCATCGGCTGGGTGGTCCATTCGCTGCCGCCGCTGCTCGGGTTCGTGGCGCTGATGTACGCCGTGGCGGTACGGACCGCGGGCCGCCGGATCACCCGCAATCGCACCTGGTGGTGGGCGGCCCTGCCGATCGGGGCGGGGGTCGCGCCGGTGATCGTCCTGCTGCTGCTCACCGGACTCGTCCCGGTCCGTGGCATCGCGCTGATCCCGGTGACCGGCATCCTCATCGGCGGTGCGCTGACCGCGACGGTGCTCGGCGGGAGACGGGCGCTGGACGAGCTGACGACCCGGCGCGGGGAGGTGGAGGCGGGGATGGCGCTCGGGCTGCTCGACCGTGAAGCGCGGATGGAGATCGCCCGGCCTGCGGCGTCGGACGCGCTGCTGCCGGGGCTCGATCAGACCCGGACGGTGGGGCTCGTGACCCTGCCGGGTGCCTTTGTGGGCATGCTGCTGGGCGGCGCCTCACCGGTGCAGGCGGGTGCCGTGCAGTTGTTCGTACTGGTAGCCCTGATGGCCGTGCAGGCGGTGGCCGTCACGGCGGTGCTCGAACTGGTGGCGCGGGGCCGGGTGCACCGGGACTGAGAGCCTGTCGGGTGACCTCTGATCGGGCGTCACCCGACAGGCTCTGAGGCCCGCGGAGACGACGGTACGGGTCGCTCGTGCCGAGGCCGGGGCCGGGTTCGAGGCCGGGTTCGAGGCCGAGGTCGGGTTCCGTCCGGGTCCGGCTATCGCGCGCTGATGTGCAGCCGGATCGAGCCGTCGGGTGCCGCTTCCACCCGGACCTGCGTCAGGTCGTCGACGTGCGCGTCGGGGGAGAGCGCTCCGGCGCGCGGGCCGACGCCCACGACCCGCATGCCCGCCGCCCGGCCCGCCGCGATGCCCGCCTCCGAGTCCTCGAAGACGACACAGTCCGCCGCGGCGAAGCCCAGCTCGGCCGCGCCCTTGAGGAAGCCCTCGGGGTCGGGCTTGCTGGCGCCGACGCTCTCGGCGGTGACGCGGACCTCCGGCATGCGCAGGCCCGACGCGGCCATCCGGGTCCGGGCCAGCGCCTCGTCGGCCGAGGTGACCAGGGCGTGCGGGAGCGCGGCGATCGCGTCCATGAAGGCGGGTGCGCCGCCGATCGGTACGACGCCGTCGGTGTCGGCGGTCTCCTCCGCGAGCATGACCCGGTTGTCCGCGTAGTTCTGCTCCATCGGGCGGTCCGGGAGGAGCACCGCCATGGTGGCGTACCCCTGCCGCCCGTGGACCACCTTGAGCGCGGCCTCCGGGTCCAGTCCCTCGCGCAGAGCCCAGCGCCGCCAGCAGCGTTCCACGACGGCGTCGGAGTTCACCAGGGTGCCGTCCATGTCCAGAAGGAGGGCGCGGGCGGTGAGGACGGTGGCCGGCATGGGCGGGCTCCAGAGCGCGGGGAAGCGGGGACGCCGGGAGGCGGCGACGCGAGGAAGAGAACAGAACGCGGAATAAGGAACAAGCAGCCTCGCCCGCCGGTCAGGGGGTGGCGGGCGGAGGCTACTTTGTTCCATCACGATACAAAAACCTGTCCGAGAAAGCCAATCCGTGCCGTTCCGGGTGGTCGGGTCCGTTCCGTCCGGGGTGGTCGATCTTTTCCGCCCGAGGCGTTCGATCCCTTCCGTCCCGGGTGGTCGCGGTGGCTCGGTCCAGGGGTCAGGAGGGCCCCCGGCCCGTCGTCTCCGCTTCCAGTGCGTGGCGGGTGTTGGGGCCGTACACCCCCGAGGGGTCGCCCTCGATGGACTTGTACGACTGGTAGACGCTCACCGCGTGCTCGACCTGGTCCGAGTAGGTGCCGTCGTCCCGCCCGTGGTACAGCCAGACCTCCTCCAGGCGGCGCTGCAACTCGGCCACCGCGGGGCCCTGGTCGCCGGGGCGCAGCGCGGTCCCGGCCAGGGACGCGGGCGGCGCCGCCGACGGCGTACCGCTCGCGGATCGCGAGGGTGCGATGGAGGGAGGCTGCGAGGAGGCGGTGGGCGCGGAGGGGGACGGCGAGGCGCTTGCCGAGGGCGGGCCCGAGGCCGAGGCGGACGTGGAGGGTGACGCGGCAGCCGATGCGGAGGGCGGGGGCGAGGGTGATGCGGAGGCCGGTGCCGACTCCGTTGCATGGACGCTCGCCCCGGGGATGTCGGCCGCCGTGCCGGGCAGGGCCTGTTGCTGTCCCGTGTCCCCGTTGTCGCCTCCGCCGAGGAGTCCGCTCGCGAATGCCGCCGTGCCCACCGCGGCGATCAGGGCCGCTCCCACGGCGAGGGCCACGAAGGGGCGGCGGCGTTGCGGCGGGCCGGGCTCCTCGCCGGGCGCGACGGGCTGCGCGAGGGTCGTGGTGCCGGGTGCCCCAAGAGGATCGGCGGGATCGAAAGGACCGGCAGGACCGGCGGTGCCCGGCGACGGTGGGCCCGCCGTCGTCGGGCCGAGGAGGAGTGGCATCGTCGCGGCCGCGTCCTCCGCGGGGCGGTGCGATCCCCGCTGCTCCGGCCGCTCGTCGGCGTCGGCGGCCGGAACCGTATCGTTCCCCAGCGTCACGTACGGCCGTATCCGCAAGGGATCGAAGTCCTCGGCAGCCGCCATTTCCGCCTTGTCGGCCGCCGACCGCTCGGCCCGGTGCCGCTCGGCGGTGCGGTGCTGCTCCGCGGTCGGCTGCCCGCAGGCGCACGCGGGCCGGGCTCCGGGTCCTCCGTCGGGTCTGCTGTCCGTACCGCACTCCGGGCATATATGTCCGGTCATCGTGGGCCCCTCCCCTTGATTGCCTGTGATTATGCAGCTCGCTTCCGGCCCGTTCCTGCTCAGCAGGCCATAACCGTACGGAAAGGCCAGGATAGGGATGTAGCGGACCCGAGGAGATGTTCCATGGCCCAGCATCTGAGCGCCCCGGCCCCGGCCCCTGCCCCCGGCGGAGAGCGCTCCACGCGGTCGGTCCTCGTGGCCATCGGAGCACTGCTCCTCGGCATGCTCGTGGCGGCACTCGATCAGACCATCGTCTCCACCGCACTGCCGACCATCGTCAGCGACCTCGGCGGACTGGAACACCTCTCCTGGGTGGTCACGGCCTATCTGCTGGCGTCGACCGCCGCGACCCCGCTCTGGGGCAAACTCGGCGACCAGTACGGCCGCAAGAAGCTCTTCCAGGCCGCCATCGTCATCTTTCTCATCGGCTCGGCGCTCTGCGGCATCGCCCAGAACATGCCGCAGCTCATCGGCTTCAGGGCTCTTCAGGGACTCGGCGGCGGCGGCCTCATCGTGCTCTCGATGGCGATCGTCGGCGATATCGTCGCGCCGCGCGAACGGGGCAAGTACCAGGGCCTGTTCGGGGCGGTCTTCGGCGCGGCGAGCGTCCTCGGACCGCTCCTCGGCGGTCTGTTCACCGAGCACCTCAGCTGGCGGTGGGTCTTCTACATCAACCTGCCGATCGGCGTCGTGGCGCTCCTCGTGATCGCCGCCGTACTGCACATCCCGGTCCGCAGCACGAAGCACACCATCGACTACCTCGGCACCTTCCTCATCGCCTCCGTCGCCACCTGCATGGTCCTCGTCGCCTCGCTCGGCGGCACCACCTGGGCCTGGAACTCGGCGCAGATCATCGGTCTAGCCGTCCTGAGCGTGCTGTTGCTGATCGCCTTCGTGCACGTCGAGCGCCGGGCCACCGAACCCATCATCCCGCTGAAGCTCTTCCGGATCAGGACCTTCGCCCTCGTCGCCGTCATCAGCTTCGTGGTCGGCTTCGCGATGTTCGGCGCGATGACCTACCTGCCGACCTTCCTGCAGGTGGTGCACGGCATCTCACCGACGATGTCCGGTGTGCACATGCTCCCGATGGTGCTGGGCCTGCTCCTCACCTCGACCGCGTCCGGACAGATCGTCAGCCGCACCGGCCGCTGGAAGGTCTTCCCGATCGCGGGCACCGGCCTCACGGCCATCGGCCTCCTGCTGCTGCACCGGCTCACGGAGACCAGCAGCACCTGGGTGATGAGCAGCTACTTCTTCGTCTTCGGCGCGGGGCTCGGCCTGGTGATGCAGGTCCTGGTGCTGGTCGTGCAGAACGCCGTCACCTACGAGGACCTCGGCGTCGCCACCTCCGGCGCCACCTTCTTCCGTTCCATCGGCGCCTCGTTCGGCGTTGCCGTCTTCGGCACGATCTTCACCAACCGGCTCATCGACAAACTGGCCGCCGCACTCGCCGGTCACCCGCTGCCCCCAGGGGCCGGTGTGGACGGACTGGCCTCTGACCCCCGAGCCATCGGGCAACTGCCGCCCGCGCTGCGGCCCGCGGTGCTCCACGCGTACTCGACGTCGATCACGGACGTGTTCCTGTACGCGGCTCCGGTCGTGCTGATCGCCTTCGTCTTCGCCTGGTACCTCAAGGAGGACAAGCTGCGCGGCTCGGTGACCGCTCCGGAGGCCACCGAGACCCTGGCGTCGAACCCGGTCGAGCGGTCCTCGTACGACGAATGCGCCCGCGCGCTCTCGGTGCTCGCCACACGGGCGGGGCGCCGCGAGATCTATGTGAAGATCACCAAGAGGGCGGGCTACGACCTGCTGCCCGCGGCGAGCTGGATGCTGCTGCGCATAAGACGGCACGGCACGGTCGAACCGGCCAGGCTCGCCGACATCGCGCCGGTGCCGCTGCGGGTGATCAGCGACGCGGCCCGTCAGCTGGAGGAGCGCGGACTGGTGCGGCGCGAAGGCGTGCAACTGGTGCTCACCGAGGCCGGCTCGGAAGTGGTGGTGAAGCTCGCGGAGGCGCGTGAGGAGTCCATGGCCGAGCTGCTGGGCGACTGGTGGGGGCCGGACCGCCCGACCGATCTGGTCAGGCTCGTGGAGGAACTGACCGCCGAGACCAGCGGGTCGAGCAGGGAACGGCCGCACAGCCCCGAACCGAAGCGGGACCACGCGGCCTGAACCGCGCTACGACCTCGCGGACGTCGAGGCCGTCGCGGGGAGCTCCTTCGCGAACCAGTGCTCCGCGAACTGCCGCCGGTGGAACGCCGGGACCTCCCGGTAGCCGTGCTTGGCGTACAGCCCCCGCGCCTCGACCAGGTCGTTGCGGGTGTCGAGCCGGAGCGTGCGGATACCGAAGGCGCGCGCCGCGTTCTCGACGGCCGCCAGGAGCAGTCCGCCGCCGCCCGTGCCGCGGTGTTCGGGGCGTACGAACACCCGCGTCAGCTCCGCCGTGTCCGCGTCCACCACCAGCAGCCCGGCGCAGGCCGCCGCCTTCCCGCCGAACCGGCCGACGACGAACTGACCGGTGGGCGGGACGAGCCGGTCGGCGCCGTCGTCGGTGAGCCCCTCGTCGATCTCCTCGGCGGTGGCGGGCCGCCCCCAGTACCGGCTGGCGACCTCGTCGTAGTAGTCGCGGCGCAGCAGTGAGGCATCGGGCGAGTCGAACGGTTCAGGGGCCAACGTCCAGGTCATGCCGGTCATTCTGACCTGGGCACGATCAAGACGGCCAACGATTTCACCGGGCACCCGCCACACCCGTCGCGCACGTCGCCCCCGTCGCGCACGTCGCCGTGCCGCACCCACTGCCCCGCCACCCCGGCGCTCAGCCCAGTGGCGGCGGAACCGTGACCGGTGCCGGAGGCGGTACCGGCCGCCGCCGGGCCCGCATCATCATCATCATCACCACCAGCAGCAGCACCGCGGCGACCGCCACCAGCACGGCCCCGAGCAGCGACAGCACCCAGGCGGGGATGCCGCCCACGGTCAGCAACTGGTTCCGGTACGTCACGGTCCGGTACGGGGTATCGGCGTCGGCCGCGCGCAGCTCGTGATCGCCGTCGATCCGCTCCGGGTGCGGGAACGACTGCTCGATCGCGGTGAGGAACACCGGCTCCGCACCCGTCAGCTCCTCAAGGGCGTCCGTGTCGTCCGCCGCCGACCGGGGATCGATCCTGCCCGCGTACGTCACCTCCGGCGCATCGCCGCCGATCGGGCCGCGCGGCTTCATGCGGTGCGCGGCGAGGATGTACAGGCCGAGCTGCTGCGGCGTCGAGGCGAGCTTCGACAGCCGCATCGGGTAGACCAGCCGGTCGCTGGCGAAGCGCAGCCGCAACGGGTCGAGCGTGCCGCTGAGCGGATTGCCGCTGTCCCGGGGAGCGAGGCGGATCGCGACGTACTCCCACTTCTGGTCGACATAGGGCTTCAGCGCCGTCGCCAGCCGGTCGGGCAGGTCGAAGCCGTTGTCCTCCAGCCACTTCTGCAGCGCCTCCGGGTCGGTCGCGGCCAGCCGCGCCACATCGAAGGGGCCGAGCCGCTCCCGGCCGACCACCTGGACCGCCGGGGCACCGGCCGAAGGAGCCGCGGCCCCGTCCCCGACGTTGCCGGAGCCGGTGAACGGCCAGTCGTGGGAGCGGGGCCAGAAGTAGTGCCTGGTCACTCGTTCCGGCGCGGTGAGCACGGAGAGCTCGGAGAAGAGACCGGGATCACCGAGATCCACGCTCGCGCGGTGCGGCACCGGCATGATCCAGGCCGCCTCGGGAGCGTTCCCGCGGACCGTGAGCCGCATGACGATCTGCTCGGTCCGGCCGTCCCAGTCGACCACCGACGTCTCCCGGTCGACCGAGACCTGGGTCTCCTTGCTCGGGACCATCGCCCCGCAGCCACAGGCGTACGCCGGACTGATCAGCGACCCCAGCTGCAATGACACCAGCATCAGCAGCAGTGACAGCGCACGCACCGGCCACGCGCGCCCGTCACCCCGCACACCCCGCTTCACCCCTGTGCACCACATGTTCCGCCTGCCTCCCCCTTGAACGACGAACACGGGGGAGGACGTACGAACCGGAGTTCCGGTTCCGGCCACAGTTGCGTTTCCGGTGGCCCGGTACGGCCGTACGTCCGGACATTCTTTCGGACAGAAATGGGATGACGGTCAGGTGGAGAGGGGGGTTGATTGGGCCTACCTCGTGGCGTAATGCGAAGGTTTCACGGACGCCCGGATCGAGGGACGGGCACCGGAACGGCGGGAGGGTCGGCGCAGCGTGGCGAATGCGGAGCACAGTGTGCGCGGAGACGCGGCGGCGGGGACGAGGACCGGGACTGCCCGAGCTCTGCTCTGGCTGGTTGTGGCCGCTCTGGCTGTACGGCAGATGGCGGTGGTGCTACGACAGCCGCCGGGCGAACGGCTCACCGATCTGGAGACCTGGATCGGTGAGAACGGCGTCCTGCATGTGACGGGCTCGCTGTACGACAGCGACCGGTTCACCGGCACCCCGTTCGCCGGGCTGGTGCTGAAACCGCTGACCCGCATCGCGGAACAGAGCCTGGGCGTCGCCTGGACCTTCGGCTCGCTGCTGCTCGTCGCCGCGCTGGGCATCGTCGCCGCCCGTGCGCTGCCGGGACCGGTGTCCCGCCGTACCGCGCTGCCGGCCGCGCCCGTCGCGATCAGCCTGCTGATGCTCTCGCTGCCGGTCCGCAACGCGCTGCACCTGGGGCAGACCAGTATCCTGCCGGTCCTGCTGGTGCTGCTGGGCTGTCTCGCGGTCCGCGGGGAACGCACCGCGGGCATCCTGATCGGGCTGGCGGCCGCGCTCCAGCCGACCGTGCTGCTCTTCGCCGTACTGCTGCGGCTGACCGGGCGCCGACAGGCCGCGGCGACCGGCGGCGCGGCGTTCGCCGCCTGCACGGCGCTGGCCTGGGCCGCGATGCCGGGCGACTCGTGGACGTACTGGGTGCACCATGTCGCGGGCACCGGGCTCGGCGGCGACGCGGACAGCCTCGCCAACCAGTCCCTGCACGGCGCCCTGCTCCGGTTCGGCCTCGCGGGCCCGCTGGAGAACGCGCTGTACGTGGTGCTGGCGGTCGCCGTCTGCTTCTTCGGGCTGCGCCGCGCCGCACGGTACGCGGGGGACGGCCAGCTGCTGCTCGCCGTCGCCGTGACCGGCTGCGTCGCCGTCGCCGTCTCGCCGACCGCCTGGCAGCACCAGTTGCTGTGGGTGCTGCTCGCCGTGGTCGGCCGGGTCGGGAAGCGGGCCTCCGACCGGCTGGTCTGGCCCGCGGTCGTGGTCCTGGTGCTCACGCTGCCGGGGCAGATTCTGCTGCCGAACATCGAGGCGGTCTCCCCCGTACGCGACAACGTGCTGCTGATCGCCGCGCTCGCCGCGGCCTGCGCCGTGCCGTTCCTGCCGCGTACCTCGGAGTACTGGCAGCATCCGATTCCCACGGACTGCGCCGCCCCGGTCCCGGCCCGCTGGAGCCGTGTCCCGCTGCTGCCGTTCTGGCGGCGGGTGCTGAGCCGGCCCAACCTGTTGCTGGAACTGCTCCTGATCAGGGTCGTGTACTCCGCGTACTCCCATGTCAGGCTCGCGGCGACGGCCGGCCGCGCCACCGCCGAACACCACGGCCGCCAGATCCACTCCATCGAGCAGTGGCTGCACATCGACATCGAGCACTGGGCCAATCACGCGGTCGTGAACATCGGCTGGCTGAGGGGCTTCCTCGACTACTACTACTCGACGTTCCACTTCATCGTGCCGCTGGTGATCCTCGGCGTCCTCTACGTACGGCGTCCCGCGGACTACCGCTGGGCCCGCAGCACCATCGGCTTCGCCACGCTGCTCGCGCTGGTCGGCTTCTGGCTCTACCCGCTGGCCCCGCCGCGCCTGATGCCGGGGTTCGGCTTCATCGACACGGTCCACGGCGTCCAGGACTTCGCGAAGCCGGACTACGGAAGCCTGACCGCGATGACCAACCAGTACGCGGCGATGCCTTCGCTGCACTTCGGCTGGTCGCTCTGGTGCGGTGTCGTCATCGTCATGCTGGCCCCGAAGGCGTGGATGAAGGCGCTGGGGCTGCTGCACCCGCTCTTCACGGTCTCCGCGATCATCGCCACGGCCAATCACTGGGTGCTGGACGCGGTGGGCGGAGCGGCCGTCGTCGCGCTCGGCTTCGGGCTCACCCATCTGCTGGCCGGGCCGCGGAGGCTGCGGCCGGTGGCCGTACCGGCGGCGGCGAAGCCGCAGGACGACCTGGCGCGGTCGGTGCCGGTTCCGGTGCCGAGAGCGCCGGACGAAGGGGTGGGCAGCAAGCAGCTCTGAGGGCCGGGCGGCAAACGGCTACGAGGGTGCGGCACTCGCGGGCTGAGCCCTCGAAAGGGCCGAAGGGGTGCCGGGACGAACACCTCGTCCTGGCACCCCTTCGGCGTGGATCGCCGCTCGACCAGCATCCGCCCGCCGGAGCCGGTCCGCCACTCGAACGGCTCAGGAGCCGGTCGTTCCCAGGGCCCAGGTGGCGAGGGAGAGCGTGGCCATGGAGACCACCGTCGAGGCCACCACGGCATTGCGGGCCACCCGGGTGTCCAGTCCGTACTGCTGGGCGTAGATGAAGGCATTCTGAGCGGTCGGCAGTGCCGAGCAGAGCACCACGGCAAGGAGCTGGTGTTCCGGCAGATGCAGCAGCGGGCCACCGACGGCGAAGGCGATCAGGGGCTGGACCAGCGTCTTGAGCGCCACCGCCACGACGACCTCGGTACGCGCAGTGTGCCCCGCGCCCTCCGCGCCCTCCGCGCCCTCCGCGCCCTCCGCGCCCTCCGCGCCCTCCGCGCCCTCCGCGCCCTCCGCGCCCTCCGCGCGCACCGGGTGTGCCGCGTCCTGCGCGAGGTCCGTTTCCGCGCGCACCGGGTGTGCCGCGTCCTGCGCGAGGTCCGTCGAACTGCCGGCGGCCGGGCGGGCGTTCAGTGACAGGCCCAACGTGATCAGGGCCGTCGGCACGGCGGCGGCGCCGAGCAGGTCGCAGGAGTGGGCGAGGGCGTGCGGCAGCCGCAGTCCGAGCGCGGACACGGCCACACCGAGCAACGAGGCCATGATGACGGGATTGCGGACCGGCATGGTCAGCATCCGCCGCAACACGACGGCCTTCCCGGAACCCGTCCCCGACCCGGCCCCCGTCCCCGTGTCCAGCAGTGTCAGGATCACCGGGGAGACCAACAGGACCTGGAACAGGATGATCTGGGCGACGAACGACGCGTCACCGAGCACCTGGACCGCCACCGGAATGCCGAGATTGGCGGAGTTGACGTAGCCCGACGCCATGCTGCCGATCGCCCGGTCGGCCGTGCCCCGCCCGAAGAGCCGACCGGCCGCCAGGAACCCGAGACCGCAGACCAGCGCGGTACCCGCGGCGAAGGCCACCATCGAGGAGTTGGCGAAGGAGCTCAGCCGCGCCCCGGACACCATGGTGAACAGGGCGGCCGGCATGGCCACATGGAAGACGAACCGGCCGAGCACGGCCTCCGCCTGCTCGCCCAGCAGACCGCTGCGGCCGACCGCGTAACCGATCGTGGTGAGCATCCAGATGGGGGCGAAGGCGGAGAGCAGGGCGTGCATGCCCGCCATGATCCTCGCGCCGTTGTGCGCCTCCCGCGCGAGGGTTCGGCAGGGCGCGGTGCCGGGTGCGGACGGCGGGGGCCGGGGCGTGAGGAACGAGACCCCCGCCGTCCGAAACGAGCCCCCACCGCCGGAACCGACGGCAGCGGTCAGCTCCCGGCGGCGGTACCGCCGGCGGCGTTGCTCGCGGCGGTGCTGACCTGGAGCTGCTTGATCCCGTTGAGCCACGCCGAGCGCAGCCGCCGCGGATCGTCGACCAGCCGCAGGTCGGGAAGTACGTCCGCGACCGCGTTGAAGATCAGGTTGATCTCCATCACGGCAAGGGACTTGCCGAGGCAGAAGTGTGGACCGCCGCCGCCGAAGCCGAGATGGGGGTTGGGATCGCGGGAGATGTCGAAGGTCTCCGGGTTCTCGAAGACCTCGGGGTCGTTGTTGGCCGACGAGTAGAACAGCCCGACCCTGTCGCCCTTCTTGATCTGCTGCCCGCCCAGTTCGGTGTCCTGGGTGGCGGTCCGCTGGAAGGAGACCACGGGGGTGGCCCAGCGGACGATCTCCTCGGCGGTCGTCTCCGGGCGCTCGCGCTTGTAGAGCTCCCACTCGTCGGGGTGGGTGAGGAAGGCGTGCATGCCGTGACTGATGGCGTTGCGGGTGGTCTCGTTCCCGGCGACGGCGAGCAGGATCACGAAGAAGCCGAACTCGTCGGAGGAGAGGTTCCCCTCGCCCTCCGCGGCGACCAACTGGGAGACGATGTCCTTGGCCGGGCACTCCTTGCGGGCGGCCGCCAGATTCATCGAGTACGAGACGATCTCCATGGCCGCCTCGGTGCCGACCTCCTCGGTGATCGCGTACTCGGGATCGTCGTACGCGGCCATCTTGTTGGACCAGTCGAAGAGCTTGGACCGGTCCTCCTGCGGTACGCCGATGAGTTCCGCGATGGCCTGCAGCGGCAGCTCGACGGCGATGTTGGTGACGAAATCGAACGATCCGTCGTCGTCGGCGGAGGCGAGCGCGGTCTCGACGATCGAGCGGGCGCGGCTGCGCAGGGCCTGCTCCAGGGAGCGCACCGCCCGGGGCGTGAAGCCCCGCTGGACGATCTGACGGACCCGGGTGTGCTCGGGCGGGTCCATGTTCAGCATGATCAGCTTCTGGACCTCGATCTGGTCCCGGCTGATCGACTCGTTGAAGCGGATGACCGCGGTGTTGGTGTGGGAGGAGAACAGTTCGGGGTGGGTGGAGACGTACTTGACGTCCGCATGCCGGGTGACGACCCAGTAGCCCGCGTCGTCGAAACCGGAGATGCCGGTCGGCTGGGTGCACCACCAGACCGGTGCGGTCTGCCGCATCTGTGCGAACTCCGGGTGCGGAATACGGGATTGGAGCAGATCGGGATCGGTGAAGTCGAACCCTTCGGGCAGATGGGGGCAGGACATCGGCATCTCCAGGTCGGTCCGAGGGCCGCCCGGACGCTGCCTGACGACCCATCAGATGTTGACGGAAAGGTAGTAACGAGTTCTACAACTGGCAAGAGAGGTGGTTCGTTCTGTTGCGTGACGAGTGGGTGGGGCCGGTATGAAGCGGACGCAAGGAGCGTGCAGCCCTCTTGCGTACCGGGGGTAAGCCTCATAAGACTGCTAAAGAACTAGAACGCGTACTAGTTCCATCCGCGGGCGCCGGGACGCCCCTGCGGAAGTGCGAGGAGAGGACGAGCTCATGGCCGCGGAACCCGTCATCGTCGAAGCAGTACGCACGCCCATCGGCAAGCGCGGAGGCGCGCTCGCCAATCTGCATCCCGGCTATCTGCTGGGCGAGACCTACCGAGAACTCCTCGGCCGCACCGGCATCCACGCCGACTGCGTCGAACAGATCGTCGGCGGCACGGTCACCCACGCCGGCGAACAGTCCATGAACCCGGCCCGTAACGCCTGGCTCGCCGTGGGTCTTCCGTACGAGACCGCCGCCACCACCGTGGACTGCCAGTGCGGTTCCTCGCAGCAGGCCTCCCACATGGTGGCCAACATGGTCGCGGCCGGAGTCATCGACGTCGGCATCAGCTGCGGTGTCGAGGCGATGTCGCGCGTGCCGCTGGGCAGCGGCTCCAAGCACGGGCCGGGCAAGCCCTGGCCCGACGAGTGGAACGTCGACCTGCCCAACCAGTTCGAGGCCGCCGAGCGCATCGCCCGCAAGCGCGGGCTGACCCGGGAGAACGTCGACTCGCTCGGGCTGATCTCGCAGGAGCGGGCCGCCGTGGCCTGGGCCGAGGAACGGTTCAAACGGGAGACGTACGCCGTCCAGGTGCCGACCACCGAGGAGGAACAGGCGGCCGGACAGGGCATGTGGCGCCTGGTCGACCGGGACGAAGGGCTGCGCGACACCACCATGGAGGGGCTCGCCCGGCTCAAGCCGGTCATGCCCACCGCCATCCACACCGCGGGCAACTCCTCGCAGATCTCCGACGGCGCCTGCGCGATCATGTGGGCCTCCAAGCGGATGGCGCGCGCGCTCAAGCTCAAGCCGCGCGCCCGGATAGTCGCCCAGGCCCTGGTCGGTTCGGACCCGCACTTCCACCTCGACGGGCCGATCGACGCGACCCGTGCGGTGCTCGGCAAGGCCGGGATGTCGCTCAAGGACATCGACATCGTCGAGATCAACGAGGCCTTCGCGTCCGTGGTGCTGAGCTGGACGCAGGTCTTCGGGCAGGACCTCGAAAAGGTCAACGTCAACGGCGGTGCCATCGCGCTCGGTCACCCGGTGGGCGCCACCGGGGCCCGGCTGATCACCACGGCCCTGCACGAACTGGAGCGCCGTGACAAGGAGTTCGCCCTCATCACGATGTGCGCGGGCGGCGCGCTGGCGACGGGGACGATCATCCAGCGGCTCTGACCCGGGGCGCTGCCCGGCGGCTCCGCGGAGGGTGGACCCCCGCCCGGGGGGTGTTGTCAGGTGCACCCCGGGCCGGGGGTCCACGCCGATGTCGGCGCGGCGCCCGGCTGAATAGCGTCGTGGTCATGGATGACAACAACAGCCGTACCGGATACCCGACTTCGCGCAGGCGCCGGCGCATCGCCCGTCGGACGACGGCGGCCGCCGCGGTGATGGTCCTCGCCGCCCTGGGCGCCGTGCCCGCCGTCGCACAACAGCCCGCCGGGGCACCCGGGGCACCGCACTCGGACACCGTGCACGGCAGAGGAACCCTGCTGGGCATCACCCCCGTGGCCGACCTCGACCGTGCGGACGTCGCCCGGTTCCTCGCCGCGGGCGGCATGGACACCGGCACCGTCCGCCACGGACTGCGGGCCTACCGCCTCACCTACCGCACCGTCACCCCGCAGGGCGCACCCACCACCGCGACCGGTCTCCTCGCCCTCCCCAAGGGCGGCCCCCACCGTCTCGACGTGGTCTCCGACACCCACGGCACCATGGCCCACCGCGACTACGCACCCTCCGTCGGCGAGGACTTCGGCCGCTTCGCCCCGTACCTCCACGCCTCGGCGGGCCGCGCCGTCGCCGCGCCCGACTACCTGGGCCTCGGCAAGGGCCCCGGACGCCACCCGTACATGGACACCAAGTCCTCCGTCAACGCCTCCGTCGACATGCTGAGGGCCTCCCGCACCGCCGCGCAGCGTCTGGACCGGCCGCTCACCGGCGATGTGTACGCCAGCGGCTTCTCGCAGGGCGGCCAGGTCGCGATGGCCCTGGGCAAGGCCCTCGACAACGGCGTGGACCGGCACTTCAGGCTCCGGGCCCTCGGCCCCGTATCGGGCCCCTACGACATCGAGCACGCGGAGACGCCCGCCCTCTTCGACGGCAGGGTCAACGACACCAGCGCCGTCTTCTACATGACGTACTACCTCACCGCGCAGAGCAGACTGCACCCGCTCTACAAGGACCCCTCCGAGGCGTTCCGGAAGCCCTACGCGGGAATCGTGGACGAGCTCTTCGACACCCACCACACCGAGGAGGAGATCATCCCGGCGCTGCCCGCGACGCTGAAGGAGCTACTCACCGACGACTACTACCGCCGGCTCCAGCACCTCACCGGCGGTCTGCTGGACGCGGCGCGCGCCCAGGACGGCAACTGCGCCTGGAAGCCGGACGTCCCGGTACGTCTCTACTCCTCGTCCGGCGACACCGATGTCCCGATCGCCAACGCCCGCAACTGCGCCGCCGATCTGGCCGCCCGGGGCGTCGACGCCCCGGTGATCGACCAGGGATCGGCCGACCACAACACCACGTACATGAAGTCGGGGCCGCAGATCGTCCGCTGGTTCGACACGGTGGCCGCGCGGCGCTGAGCGCGGTGGGCCCGTGGGGCGGGAGGAGTGGGGGAACCCCGGCCGGTCGTCCGGCCGGGGCCCGCGTCGCCGGGGCGACGGGGGGCGTGCCTCAATACGGCACGTGGGTGGGGAAGGTGGCGGTGGGGCTGAACAGCGCCGCGTATCCCTCCTCGTGGTGGCGGCGGTGCCGCCCGGACCGGCCGATGTCCGCGACCGGGGTCGCGAGCGTGAGCAGCCCGTCGTTGGCGAGTTCCTGTACGCGCATCAGCAGTGCGCGTACCTCCAGGCCGAGTTCGGCGGCCACCGTCTGCAGATCGAGACCGGACTCCCAGCTCCACAGCAGCACGGAGTCCATGCTCGGCGACCAGACGACGGTGTTCTCCATCTCGACGGGCGGAGACGGCGACGGGATGTAGGCAAGGGTCCCGGTCGTGGCCGGCGCAGGGGCCGGGGCCGGGGGCGCAGCCGGTGGTGTGGCGGGCTGCGGGGCCTTGGGCGGCGGTGAAGAAGGGGTCTCGTCGGCCGGGTGCGGCAGGGCGTTCTCCTGCACGGCGGCAGGCTCCGCCGCCGATTCGCCCGCCGGGGACGAGGGCCGGTTCAGGAGCTCCTCGGCCAGGGACCGTGCCTC
Organism: Streptomyces sp. NPDC058240; assembly: GCF_042882135.1. Taxonomy (NCBI): domain Bacteria; kingdom Bacillati; phylum Actinomycetota; class Actinomycetes; order Kitasatosporales; family Streptomycetaceae; genus Streptomyces; species Streptomyces sp. NPDC058240. The sequence goes on along the minus strand of NZ_JBHVWT010000001.1, from coordinate 453,652 downwards.
GGTGCGGCCGACGGTGCGTCGTGCTAATCGCACTTCGCGTTCGTTCAGGCCCATCATGTCCGCGATCGATCCGTCGTCACCGACCGTGACGGCGAAGGCGGCCAGCGTCCTGCTCCGCTCCGCCTGCATTTCGTCCAGCAACGCCTGTGCCTGGCGCATGCGTTCGTCGCTGGCGCAGAAAGCTTCCGCCAGGACGGTGTTCCGCTCCCAGAATTCTCGTGGTTCCACGAGATTCACAACGCGCCGGTGGCCGCCGGGAAAGGATGGACAAGCCAAATGCGCCTAGATGGCCTAACCGGTAATTATGTTGGCCAAATGATATCAAGTGCCCTATTCGCTCGGGTGGGTGACCGGGGCGGGGGCCGAGGCCGGGGCGGGGGGCCGCATGGGGCGAAGGCCCCGACCGGTGGTCGGGGCCTTCGTACGGGGAAGTCGGCGGTGCCGGCTCAGTACCAGCTGTTGGACTGCCAGAAGGACCGGGCGGCGCACGGGCTGTCCTGTGGGAGCCCTCACTCGCGGGGGCCGTCGAATGTGACCTGGGCCTCGAAGTTGGCGCGGCGGGTGGCCCGGCGCAGCGCCTTCAGCAGCGCCGGACCGACGGCCAGGGTCAGTACCGCGGTGAGCACCGCCCGGCCCAGGTCCCAACCGAGCGAGGTGGCCGCGCAGTACGCGAGGAAGCGGACCAGGTTGTCGGCCAGCGGGTCGCCCGGGTGGAAGGCGATGCCCGAGCCGAGACCGGGCACGATCGTCCAGCCGTAAAGGTTCATCACCGTGCCGTACGCGAACGACGCCACGAACCCGAACCCCGCCAGCATCAGCAGCTCGCCCCGCCCGCGCAGCCGGTCCGGGCCCGGCAGCAGGCCCGCGCCCATCGCGAACCAGCCCATCGACAGCATCTGGAACGGCATCCACGGCCCCACACCACCGGTGAGCAGCGCCGAGGCGAACATGGTCACCGAGCCGAGCACGAAGCCGAAGCCGGGCCCGAGCACCCGGCCGCTCAGCACCATCAGGAAGAACATCGGCTCCAGCCCCGCCGTGCCCGCCCCCAGCGGGCGCAGGGCCGCGCCGACCGCGGCCAGCACCCCCAGCATCGCCACCGCCTTCGCGTCGAGACCGGAGTCCGCGATCATCGCGACGACGACCCCGACCAGCAGCGGCAACAGCGCGGCGAACAGCCACGGCGCGTCCCGGGAGTGCGCCAGACCGGCGCCGGGGCCGGCCAGCAGCGGCCAGCCGAACGCGACCACACCGATCGCGCTGACGAGGACGAGCGCGGCGATCGCGCGCGGCCCGAGCCGTACCGGCCGCGCCTGGGGCGCGCTCACGACGGCTCTCCCAGCGCGGCGCGCACCTGTGGCACGGTCAGCCATTCCTGCGGGGCGAGGATCTTCGCGGTCTGCGGGGCGAACGCCGGCGACGAGACCACCACCTGCCGGGTCTCCCCGTCCGCGACGGTCTCCCCGTCGGCGAGGATCACCACCCGGTGCGCCAGCTCGGCGGCGAGCTCCACGTCGTGCGTGGCCAGGACGATCGCGTGGCCGTCGGCCGCGAGGCCGCGGAGCACCCCGACCAGCCGGGTCTTCGCCGCATAGTCCAGACCGCGGGTCGGCTCGTCCAGGAGCAGCAGTGGGGGCCGCGCGGTGAGCACGACGGCCAGGGCGAGCGCGAGGCGCTGGCCCTCGGAGAGATCGCGGGGGTGGGTGTCGTCCGGCACGCCCGGCAGCAGTTCGGAGACCAGGGCCCGGCAGCTGCCGGGGGCGGCGCCGGCGTCGCTGTCGGCCGCGGCGCACTCGGCGGCGACGGTGTCCGCGTACAGCAGATCGCGCGGCTCCTGCGGTACGAGCCCGACCCGGCGCACCATCTGGCGCGGCTCGGTGCGGTGCGGGGTCCGGCCGCCGACCAGGACGGTGCCGGTGGTGGGCTCGACCATGCCGACGAGCGTGGCCAGCAGGGTGGACTTGCCCGCGCCGTTGCGGCCCATCAGGGCGACGGTCTCGCCGGGGGCGACGGTGAGCGTCACCCGGCGCAGCGCCTCGACCCGCCCGCGCCGTACACCGAGCCGCTCGACCCGGGCCGTGGCGCCGACGGTCGGCTCGGGAACGTCGGCGGTCTGCGCGCCGCGGCCCAGCAGCCGGGCGAGGGCGCCGCGCCGTACGGGGGAGGGCGCGAGGGGCAGCGGTGCGGGAGCGGCCACCGGCTCCGGGGCGGGCGGGCGCACCGACGCCAGCCGCTCGCGCAGGTCCGCCGCCCGGCGCCGGGCGTCGCGGACCGAGAGCGGCAGCGGCTCCCACCCCGCCAGCCTGCCCAGCGCGACGACCGGCGGGTGGACCGGGGAGACGGCCATGACGTCCGCGGGCGCGCCCATGACCGGGGCGGCCCCCGGCGACGGCAGCAGGACGACCTGGTCCGCGTACTGCACCACCCGCTCCAGCCGGTGCTCCGCCATCAGGACCGTCGTGCCCAGGTCGTGCACCAGCCGTTGCAGCACGGCGAGGACCTCCTCGGCCGCCGCCGGGTCCAGCGCGGACGTCGGCTCGTCGAGGACCAGCACCTTCGGGTGCGGGGTGAGGACGGAACCGATCGCGACCCGCTGCTGCTGGCCGCCGGAGAGCGTGGCGATCGGCCGGTCGCGCAGCCCGGCGAGCCCCAGCAGGTCCAGGGTCTCCTCGACCCGCCGCCGCATCACGTCGGGGGCCAGGCCCAGCGACTCCATGCCGTACGCCAGCTCGTCCTCGACCGTGTCGGTGACGAAGTGGGAGAGCGGGTCCTGGCCCACCGTGCCGACCAGATCGGCGAGTTCGCGCGGTTTGTGGGTACGGGTGTCGCGCCCGTCGACCGTGACCCGGCCGCTCAGCGTGCCACCGGTGAAGTGCGGCACCAGACCCGAAACGGCACCCAGGAGCGTCGACTTGCCGACCCCGGACGGACCGACGAGCAGCACCAACTCACCCTCGGGGACGGTCAGATCGACCCCGGAGAGGGTGGGGCGCTCCGCCCCCTCGTAGCGCACCGAGACCTGCTCGAACCGGATCACTGGATCTCCTTGGATTTCGGGGCGCCCGCCGACGGCGGCACTGGCGCCACCACCGCGGGCAGCAGCCCGATCAGCACCGCGGCCGCGGGCCACAGCGGAAGCACCGGCGCGACCAGCGGTACGACTCCGGGGTGCAGCGCCGCCCCGTCGACACCGCCCGCCCAGATCATCGCCACCGCCACCACGACACCCGAACCCGCCACCAGCCAGGCCCGCGCACCCCACCGGTCGGGCCGGTAGCGGGTACGGACCGAACGGGCCCCGCCGAGCCGCAGCCCGGCCATCGCGGCGACGAGCCCGGTGATCAGCAGCGGCAGCCCGTACACCGCGCCCTGCGCGGCCAGCAGACCGTACGTACCGGCACACACCCCGAGCAGCCCGCCGAGCGTGAGCACGTTCGTGGTGTGCCGGACGGCGGTCGGGACCCGGGCGGTACGCCCGTATCCGCGCGCGTCCATCGACGCCGCCACCGCGACCGACCGCTCCAGCGCGCCCTCCAGGACCGGCAGGCCGATCTGGAGGACCGCCTTGATGCCCCCGGTCGGACGGCCCCGCAGCCGCCGTGCGGTGCGCAGCCGCAGCACGTCGGCGACCATGTTCGGCGCGAACGTCATCGCGACGACGACGGCGACGCCCGCCTCGTACAGCGCGCCCGGCAGCGACTTCAGCAGCCGGGCCGGGTTGGCGAGCGAGTTCGCCGCACCGATACAGATCAGCAGCGTGGCCAGTTTCGCCCCGTCGTAGAGCGCGAAGAGCAACTGCTCGGCGGTGACCCGGCCGCCGATCCTGACCCCCTTCGCCCAGTCGGGCAGCGGCACTTCGGGGAGCGTGAACACCAGGTGCGTGCCGGGGATCGGCGAACCGAGAAAGACGGAGAAGATCAGCCGCACAGCGACGACGAACAGCCCGATCCTGATGAACGCCCCGTACGAACGGGCCCACGGCGCGTCCGTGCGGCGCGCCGCCACGACGTAACCGGCCACCCCCACCAGCAGCCCGAGGAGCAGCGGATTGGTGGTCCGGGAGGCGGCGGTGGCGAGGCCGAGCGCCCACAGCCACCAGGCCCCGGCGGGAAGGGCGTTGCTCCGGTTCGCCTCGGGGGCGCGCAGCGGACGGCGGCGCGCCAGGACCGCGGAGCTGGTCGAGGCGGTCATCCGCGGCGGCGGCGGGCCTGCACGACCGCGGCGATGCCGAGGAGGAGAACGGCGCCGACACCGACGAGCACCCCGGCGGACGGGCCGCCGCCGGAGCCGCCCGAGCCGGTGGCGGCCGCGGATCCGGCCGGTGAGGCGGAGGCGGAGGCGGAGGCGGACGCGGCAGGCGTGCCGTGCCCGTCGCCGGAGACCTGTTCGCCGCAGCCGGAGGCCGGGTAGCCGGTGATCGCGCAGAGCATCGCGTCGCTGCTGTACCGCAAGGGCTCGGCCACCGAGGCGAGCGCCTCCGCGGCGCTCGCCTCGGGGTCGACCCGCGCGCACGCGGTGCGCAGCGCGGGCGGTGTCCCACCGGCCGGGGCGTCACCGGCCGTGCCCGGGTCGATGACGAGCGCGATCCGCTTGGTGCCGTCCTGGGCCGGGGTGTTCGCGCAGATCTTCGTGAAGTCGGGGGCGCGGCGCGGCTTCGCCGAGTCCTGGGAGTCCTCGCTCACCGAGAACCGGAAACCCTGCACCGCCCCGTCGTCGGGCCGGACCAGGGACGGGCCCTGGGCGGCGTACGTCCAGTCGGAGCCGGAACCTTCCCAGAACGACCAGTACCGGTAGCCGGCCGCCTGGGCCGGACCCGCGCCGAGCACGGCCAGGACGGCGCCCAGGACCACCAGCAGCGCGGTGGCCCTTCCCGTGCGCCTCACGGCTGCCTGTTCTTCCGGCGACCACTGATCAGGAAGAACGCGATTGCCGCGAGGACGAGGGCGATGCCGATGTACCACCACACGCCCCCGATCACGTCGTCGCCGCTGTGGACCTGGTCCTTCTCGGTGGCCTCGTACCCGGTGTCGGCGGACGGGTCGGGCGTCACGACGGCGGCGGGCGCGGGGCCGGCCGCGTTCAGCCGGGCGACCAGGTCGACGCCGCCGAAGTCCCGGGCGTTGTCGCCGGTCGAGTGGGCGGCCAGGATCAGCTGGGCGTAGGCGGCGGGGCCGTTCTGGGCGGCCCAGTCCGCGGAGTTCTTCTTCAGCCAGCCGATCGCCCCGGCCGCCTTGTCCTGGTGCCCGGCCGCGGACAGCGCGACGACCGCGTCCGCGGTGTTGCCGAAGTCGGGCTGCGGGGTGGAGTCGGTGGCACCCGGCATCGGCGCCTGGTTCAGGTGGCCGTTCCCGGCGAGGGCGCCGGTGAGGTAGCGGGCGCCGTTCTGGGCGGCCTGCTCGGGCGTGAGGCCGGAACCGGGGTGGCAGCTGGGCGCCTTGCCCGCGGCGTTGTTCCCGACGGCCAGTGCCTTGCCCATCGCGCCGAGCACGGCGGCCGCGGTGGCGTCCGCGTTCGCGACGAGCTTCCCCTTCTTGTCGGGCTGGTAGGCGAAGGCGCCGCCGTCCTTGCCGCCGCACGGGATCGCGAGCGCGAGCAGCGGGTCGTACGGGGTCTTGCCGCCGGGGGTCGTGATGTCCGCGAGCCGCTGCCCCTGCCGGGCGAGGGCGCCGATCACCAGGGAGGTGGAGTTGGCATCGCTGGGCGCGCCCGCGGTGTAGCCCCAGCCGCCGTCCTCGTTCTGCACGGACTTCAGCCAGCGCACCGAGTTGTTCACGGTCTCCCGGTGTCCGCCGACCTCGACCAGCGCCTGGGTGGCGGCCGCGGTGGCATTGGTGTCCCGCATCGTCTTCGCCTCGCACGGCTTGGAGACATCGGGCCGGAACGCGGCGTAGGAGCCGTCGGCGCACTGCTGGGAGATCAGCCAGTCCACCGACTTCGCGGCCGGTGTGACGCCTTCGAGCCGCTGGGCGAGGAAGGCCAGAGACTGCCGCCACACCCCGTCGTAGGTGGGGTCCTTCGTGCCGTACAGCCCGGCCGGCAGTGCGGCGGACGGCGAGGGCGAGGGGGACGGCGCTGCGACCGCGACCGGCGCTGCGGCCGCGCAGAGCACGGCGGCGGTGGCGGCGAGCGTTGCTGCGCTGCGGCGTACGGTCATGGCGGGCGGGGCCTCTCCTGCGGGGTGAACCGGGCACAGGCACGCTCAGGCACCAGGCTCCGGCTCCGTATACCTCGACGGTGCCGACCACCGGTGGGTCCGGTGGTCCGAGCCGGTCACGACCGCGGACAGGGCATTCCGACTCACCGTCTGCGACGACGGCTCACGGCTGCGTGGTCAGTGCCGGATTCGCACCGGCTTCCCCCTGAACGGGCATGATGACGACCCGCACACTCTACCGGGCGGCCCCGGCCGGGCCCGGGGCGGCTTCGGCTCGACGGCAACACGGAAAACCCACTGGCGGGCAACGGGGGAAACCCACTGGCGAGTTCGGCCCCGAACGGACGACCATGTCTCGCATGAGCGATCAACCCGCACGCTGGACCCAGGCGACCGTCTACCCCGACATGTGGGCGGACCCGGACGACGACCCCCGCAGCAAGGAGGGCACGAGCCCGGAGGGCGAGCTCGCGACGCTCGCGGAGTATCTGACCGACTACCGGCTGACCCTGCGGATGAAGTGCGACGGCCTGGACGCGGAGCAGCTGGCCCGCCGGTCCGTCCCGCCGTCGACGCTGTCGCTGCTCGGCCTCCTGCGCCACCTCGCCGAGGTGGAACGGGACTGGCGCAACTGGATCACCGACGGCGAACCGCTGCCGAAGCTGTACGGCAAGCGTGACGCGGACTTCGACGGAGCCGTCGCCGAGCAGGCCGTGGTCGACGCCGCCTACGCCGATCTGGAGCGCGAGCAGGCCGCGACCGACGCCGCGCTGGCCGGGCACCCGGATCTGGGCGAGCGGCTGGGGAAGGACAAGATCTCCGTCCGGGAGCTGCTGGTGCACAGGATCGAGGAGTACGCCCGGCACTGTGGGCAGGCCGACCTGTTGCGCGAGTGCATCGACGGACGGGTGGGCCAGTGAGGCCCGGCCGGTGAGCTGAACCGTGCGGGGCGGCCCGCCCGCCCCGCACTCACACGGCTGTGTACGTCACCGGCTCGCTCCCCGGCACCGCCTCCGCGCGCCCGAGCTTCACCAGTCGGCGCAGATGCGCCTCGGCCTCCGAGACGGCGATGTTCCGGGAGCCGTGCGGGATCTGTTCCCAGGGCCGGTTCCACTCCATCCGCTCGGCCAGCTCCCACGGCGTCAGCGGCTCGGCCAGCAGCCCGAGCAGCCCGGTCAGCCGCTCCTCGTGATGGCCGAGGAGTTCCCGTACGCGCCCCACCGCGTCGGTGAAGGCGTACTGATGGGCGGGCAGCACCTCGGCGGCCCCGAGACGGCCGATGCGCTCCAACGAGTCGAGGTAGTCGCCGAGGGGGTCGGCGACCGTCGCGTCGTCCGGGTCCTCGTACAGCCCGATGTGCGGACTGATCCCCGGCAGCAGATGATCCCCCGAGAAGAGCCGCCCCCGGCCCGGCAGATTCCCCGGATGCTCCTCCTCCAGGTGCAGGCACACATGCCCCGGCGTGTGCCCCGGCGTCCAGATCGCCCGCAGCCTGCGCCCCGCCAGATCGAGCAGCTCACCGGGCACGATCTCCCGGTCCGGCAGCGCGGCCCGCAACCCCGGCAAGGTACGCATCCGCCCCCCGCCGGCCGCGGCGGCCCGCAACGGCGCGAGATGCTCCTCGGGCGCACCGACCGCCGTGAGCTTGGCCGCGAGATACGTCAGCCACCTGCCGGGTTCGGACTCCCGGGTACGGCGCACGATCGCGGTGTCCGCCGCGTGCATGGCGATCCAGGCCCCGGAAGCCTCGCGCACCTGCCCGGAGAGCCCGTGGTGGTCGGGGTGGTGGTGGGTGATGACCACCCCGTGGATGTCCGCCATCTCCGTACCGACGGCGGCGAGCCCGGCACCGAGCGTGTCCCACGCCTCGGGATCGTCCCACCCGGTGTCGATCAGGACCGGTCCCCGATCGGTGTCCAGGACGTGCACGAGGGTGTGGCCGAGCGGATTGTCCGGGATGGGCACCTTGATGCTGTGCACGCCCCCGCCGTGGTCGGTCACCTGCGTCATGAGGTCCCCATCTCTCCGGACGACGTGCGGCTCTGCGGCTCCGATGCGCCGCCCCCACTGTAACGAGAACTTGTTCCAGTAGTAGCCCCGGTCGACCATCTCGTCCGGGGTGCCGTCGTGCCCGTGGACTCCTGGAACTGGAACTGGTATCAGTTCTGACACAGAGTCAGATGTCGAGTCGGATACCGATTCGGGCAACGCGCCGGGCCGCGGGAGGCAGCAGCCATGACCGAGCTTGTCGAACACGGAAAACTGTTCATCGGCGGGGAGTTGGTCGATCCGCTGGGCCGGGACACGATCGAGGTCGTCTCGCCGCACACCGAACAGGTCATCGGCCGGGTGCCGCACGCCTGCGAGGCGGACGTGGACCGTGCCGTCGCCGCCGGGCGGTGGGCGTTCGACGAGGGGCCCTGGCCCCGGATGAGCCTGGACGAGCGGATCGCGGTGGTGACCCGGATCAAGGACGCGTTCGCCGTCCGGTACGAGGAGATCGCCCGGGTCATCAGCTCGGAGAACGGCACCCCGTACACGTCGAGCGTCATGGTGCAGGCGCTCGCCGCGATGATGGTGTGGGACTCGGCGATCACCGTGGCCCGCGAGTTCCCGTACGAGGAGCGGCGGACCGGGGCGCTGGGGCCGTTGCTGGTGCGGCGGGAGCCGGTCGGGGTGGTCGCGGCCGTGGTGCCGTGGAACGTTCCGCAGTTCACCGCTGCCGCCAAGCTGGCGCCCGCGCTGCTGGCCGGCTGCTCCGCCGTGCTCAAGGTCTCGCCCGAATCGCCGCTGGACGCCTACATCCTGGCCGAGATCGCCGCCGATGCCGGGCTGCCGGAGGGCGTGCTCTCCATCCTCCCGGCCGACCGCGAGGTCAGCGAGTACCTGGTCGGGCATCCCGGCGTCGACAAGGTGTCGTTCACCGGGTCCGTGGCCGCCGGGCGCCGGGTGATGGAGGTCGCCTCGCGCAATCTCACCCGGGTCACCCTGGAGTTGGGCGGCAAGTCCGCCGCCGTCATCCTCCCGGACGCCGATCTGGACGCCGCCGTCGCGGGCATCGTCCCCTTCGCCTGGATGATCAACGGCCAGGCGTGCGTGGCCCAGACCCGCATCCTCGTACCGCGCTCCCGCTACGACGAGACGGCCGAGGCGTTCGCCGCGGCGGCGGGTGCGCTGAAGGTCGGCGACCCGCTCGACCCGGCCACCGAACTCGGCCCCCTGGTCGCCCGGCGCCAGCAGCGGCGCTCGCTCGACTACATTCGGATCGGGCAGGACGAGGGCGCCAAGATCCTCACCGGCGGCGGCCGCCCGGCGTCCCAGGAACGGGGCTGGTACGTCGAGCCGACCCTCTTCGGCGACGTCGACAACTCGATGCGGATCGCCCGCGAGGAAATCTTCGGCCCCGTCATCTGCCTGCTGCCGTACGGAGACGAGGACGAGGCCGTACGGATCGCCAATGACTCCGACTACGGGCTCAGCGGCAGCGTCTGGACCGCCGACACCGAGCGCGGCATCGACATCGCCCGCCGGGTCAGGACGGGCACGTACAGCGTGAACACCTTCAGCCTCGACATGCTCGGCCCGTTCGGCGGGTACAAGAACTCCGGCCTGGGCCGGGAGTTCGGGCCCGAGGGGTACGGCGAGTTCTTCGAGCACAAGATGATCCACCTGCCGGCCGGATACGAGGGGGCGTGATGGGCGACCGCTGGACCGTCGAGGTCGACCGAGGGGTCTGCATCGGATCCGGGATGTGTGTGAACCACGCTCCGGGCGCCTTCGCCCTGGACACCGCCCGACAGTCCCGCCCGTCGGCCCCGGAGACCGACGCCGACGAGAAGGTCCTCGCGGCCGCGGAGGGGTGCCCGGTCGAGGCGATCACGATCACACTGACCGACTCGGGAGAGGTCGTCTTCCCACCGGAGGAGTAGACGACGGTTCTCCCTGCGAACGCGAATGAAACACGTGAAGTCGGCCCGTACCGGAACGAATCCGGTACGGGCCGACTCTATGTCTCCGCGCTGCCGGGATCAGCTCAACGTCTGGAAGCCCAGCGAGCCCGCAGTGCCCACGGCGACCCCGCTGCCCGAGATGTTCGGGTAGAAGTAGAACTGATCGTTGCCCCCGGTCGCCCAGACATCGGCCTTGGCGTCTCCGTCCGCATCCGGGACGGCCGTGATCAGCGGCCGGTTGGCAGGTGTCCAGCCGGTGCCGAGGACGACGGACGCCGACGTGAAACCGAGCCCCTCGCCGGAGTACCCCGTGCCCTCGAAGAGGTGTAGTCGGCCGGTGCCCCTGTCGCGGGCGATGAGGTCCACGTGCCCGTTCCCGGTGCAGTCCCCCGGCGCGACGAGGTCGTAGTCGGCCCATGACCCTTCACCGAGCAGGACAGGTGCCCGGCTCTGGTCGAGGTAGAAGGAATCGGAGCCGAAGTACAGCCAGAGCAGGTTGCAGTTGTGGAAGGCCAGGGGGGCCGTCTCCGACGAGGTGAAGCGGGGCGTGTTCATCGTGGGGACGCCAGACAGTTTTCGCCAGGAAGGGAAACCCCTCGCAGGGGCACTTCCCAAAGGTTTCTTTGTCGAGGTCGAGGAACTGTCACATGACGGAGGGTCAGGCGGCGGCAGGGGTGAGTGGATTGATCTGTCCGTCCAGCCGTCACGTCCCCTGAAGGCAGGGGAGTATCTGACGTCGGATGGGGAAATCGTCAGTCGGCAGTGGGTGAATGATCAGCTGAGATGCGGAAAGAGGCCCTGAGGATCTCCGCAGGTGCGGCCCTCGCCCGAGGCCCACGCCAAGACCTCCGGTGCGTGAGGCGGTGCGGCTTCGCCGTGCTCCCGCCGGCTCAGGCGTACCGGCGCAGCAGTCCGTCCACGTATGCCTCCAGCCGTTCCCCCAGTGCCTCGGGCGTCAGATCGTCCCGCCCCAGCTCGCGCCACGGTCCGGCCAGTTTCGCCGCGTCGGGGCAGTAGTGCAGGGCGTCGAGCAGCCGCCAGTACAGGTGGTCGGGGCCGGTGGCGAGGCCGTGGCCGCCCTGTGCCTCGTACCGGTCGCGGAAGTCCAGCCCGTACGCCGGTCCGTGCAGCAGGGCGAGCGCGGTCGAGCAGTGCGCCACGTCCAGGTCGGCAGGGCCCCACGAGGTCTCGACCCAGTCCACGACACCGGTGATCCGCAGCTCGGGCCCGGTTCCCGTGAAGAGCACGTTCCCGGGGTGGAAGTCGCGGTGCAGGAAGCGGCCTTCGTACGGCGGCGGGTCGCGGCGGATCACGTCCACGGCCCGCTCCCACAGGGGTCCGTCCGGGGTGTGGACGCGTTCCGCGGACGTCCATGCCTGGTAGGGGCGCGGCCTTTCGGCCGGTACGACGCCGTGGACGCGGACGAGTTGGGCCGCGAGCAGGTCCAGGCGCCGGTCGAGGTCGTCCCCGTCGACGCGGACGCGGCCCGGCAGCGCGGACATCAACAGGGTCGGGTGGTCGCAGTGTTCGGTGGTGGCGTCCACGGCGACGAGGCCGGGCGCGGGGATGGAGTCCTGTTCGGCGAGCAGCGCCAGGACGGACGCCTCGCGGTTCAGCAGCCCGGGCCCGTGGTGGCGGAAGAAGGGCTTCACGAAGGTGCGTTGCACCAGGTCCGTGCCGTCGTCGAGGGTGAGCCGGCGCATCTGGGAGCTCCAGCCGCCGACCAGGAGACGGGAGTCGGCGACCGAGCGGCCGGGGCCGATCTGCTTGGCCACCCACGCGCGCGTCGCCGTCCAGCCCCGGTTGTCGAGCCCGGTCAGCACCGCCGCCACGAACTCCCGCCGGTCGTCGCCGTGGTCGCCGAGCCACAAGCCCAGTTGGTGCGATGCGTCCGGCAGGTCGAGCCGTGTGTACTGGGCGCGCGCGGCCAGCGCTTCCTGTACGGCCTCGGCCACAGCCGGCGGGATCACCGCGTCCGTGCCCGGCACGGCGAGCACGGCCCGGCTCTCGTACGCCCGCAGCGTGTCGAGCGCGGGTGCCTCCCGCCAGCTGTCCGGCCGCCGGATGATTCCGCTGAACCGGCCGTTCCCGTCCCCGAAGGGCTCGTCCCACGCCTCGGCGGCGTACACGGCGGGCGCGCACAGTCCCATCGCCGCCACGCGGTCCCCGTAGTGCCGGGCGAGATCGGCCACCGTCTGCCCGCTCATGCTGAACCCCACCAGGACCAGCGGCCCGTCCGCCCCCGCGTACGCCTCGATCACCGCCACGGCCTGCTCGAACCGTCGCCGTAGGCTCAGCTCACCGAGCCTCCCGGTGCTTTCGCCGTGCCCGGAGAAGTCGAAGGCGATCGTGCGGCAGCCGTGGGCCACGAACTCCCGCACCAGCGGCAGCAGTCGCTCCTTGCTGCCGGTGCCCGCGCCGTGCAGCAACACGGCGGTGGTCCCGGACGGCTCACCGCCGTACACACCGCTGAGCCGTTCGCCGCCGTGGTCATGGGTGAAGTCGAGGAGCATGCCCCCATTCACTCACGAACCACTCACGCACGGCCTCTGTCCCCCGCAGGGGGGCGTAGCGTACGCCGGCTTTCTGTGGGGAGTGCCGGGTCGGCTCCCTTGTGCCGGAATTTAACCTAATTTCTTGTTGAATTTTATGCGTGTATGGAGCATGCGGTTGTGTGGGGCGGGGTGCTTTCGTGGGCTTGCCTTTCGGTCAAAAGGTGGATGTGGAATGTTCAACACCTGGCTAAGGATTTCGCCGCGGAGGGGGTTTGGGGTGACTGTCGGCGCGGCTTGGAGGGGCGTTTAGCTGGGGGTATCGCTGAGGGTTGATGAGGTGTCGCACTACGTGGTCGCATCTTGTCGATGCCTTTGTGTCGCTGCCGGGCGTACCGTCTCAACGGATTGTTGACCAAGATCCACATCTCCCGAATGTGGCGATGTGGATGTATTCGGTGTGCCCTCATTCGTCATGTCTCAAAGGAGAAGACGTGCCCGCAGCAGAACAGGCGGTGCGGATACGGGGCCGGGTATTTCCCCGGGGCCGGGCGGTTCCACGGACCGGGGCGGCGCAGTTGCGCGGCATCGCGCAGGTGGTGCTTGTCGGCAGTCCGTGGTCCGGGCTGCTGTTCGCGGTCGCGCTGTTCGTCGGCGGGTGGCGGCTCGGGGTGTTCGGGCTGCTCGGGACCGTCGCGTCCACCGGGGCGGCGGTTCTGCTCGGGGCCGACCGGAAGGGCGTGGAGCAGGGGCTTCAGGGCTACTGCGGGTGCCTGACCGGCATCGCCCTGGTGATCCGGCTCGGCGCCTCGTGGCGGACGGCCGTGCTGGTCGTGCTCGCGGCGGCGGTCTGCGCCGTGCTGAGCGGGGCGGTGGGCCGCCTGCTCACCCCCCTCGGGCTGCCCGTGCTCACGGCCCCCTACTGTCTGGTCGTCAGCGCCTTGACGGTCGCCCTGTCGACGGGCCCGGTCACCGTCGGCGCGACCGCGCGTGTGCCGGGGTTCACTGAGCTGACGGCCGCCGAAGCGGGGCGGGCGCTCTGCGCCAACATCGGCCAGATCTTCTTCCTCGACACGTGGTACGCGGGCCTGATCGTGCTCGCCGGGCTCCTTGTCGCCTCCCGGACCGTGGCGCTCGCGGCGGTGGGGGCCAGCGCCGTGGCGCTCGTGACAGCCTGCGCGGCCGGGCTGCCCGCCGCCTCGATCACCGACGGGCTGTACGGCTACAACGCGGTGCTCTGCGCCATCGCGCTGGGCGCCGTGTTCCTGACCCTCACCGCGTGGACCGCCGGTTACGCGGTACTCGCCGCCGTCGCCTCGGTCCCCTTCGCCGCCGCCTGGGAAGCCTTCGCCCAGTCGTTCGGCACAACCCCCTTCACCTGGCCGTTCACCGTGACGACCTGGCTCTTCCTGGCGGCCGGTCCGGCGCTGGACCGCCCCGGGCTCTCCTTCGGACAAGCACCTTCGAGAAAGCAGACGTGACGTCATGAACCTCGCACCGCGGGAAATCGACAAACTCCATGTCTACGTGGTCGCGGACCTGGCCCGCCGCCGCCGGGACCGGGGAACCAAGCTCAACTACAGCGAAGCCGCCGCCCTGATCACCGAGGCCGTCCTGGAGGCCGCCCGCGACGGCCACACCGTCGCCGAATGCATGGAGCTGGGCCGCAGGGTCGTCACAGGCGACGACGTGATGCCCGGCGTACGGGAGATGCTCACCGTCCTCCAGGTCGAGACGGCCTTCGTCGACGGGACGAAGCTGGTCACCTGCCACGACCCGATCAGCGCCTGAAAGACCGAGGAGACACAGATGTCGGGCGGAGCCCACTACCTCTACGGGGACGACCCCGTGGAGATCAACGCCAACCGGGCCAGGACCAGGCTCACCGTCGCCAACACCGGTGACCGTGCCGTCCAGATCGGTTCCCACTACCACTTCTTCGAGATCAACCGCGCGCTGCGTTTCGACCGCGAGGCCGCCTACGGCATGCGCCTGGACATCCCCTCCGGAACCGCCGTGCGCTTCGAGCCCGGCGACACCCGCGAGGTGGAGCTGTGCGCCTTCGCCGGCACCGGCCGGCTCACCGGCTTCGCCGGACTCGTCAACGGGGGCCTGTCCGCCCCGGACACCCGGCGCGACGCGCTCCGCCGCGCCGCGGAACTCGGCTTCATCCACTCCGACGCCGACAGCACCGAGACCGAGAACGAAGGGGACCGGGCCTGATGGCGATCATCCCGCGCAAGCAGTACACGGATCTGTTCGGTCCCACCGTGGGCGACCGGTTCCACCTGGCCGACACCAACCTGATCGTCGAGGTCGAGTACGACCACAATGCCGGTTCCTACGGGGAAGAGGCCGTCTACGGCGGCGGCAAGGCCATCCGGGACGGCATGGCCCAGGACCCGTCCGCGCTCAACCGCGAGGGCGCCCTGGACCTCGTCATCACCAACGTCGTCGTCCTCGACCCGGTCCTCGGCGTGGTCAAGGGCGACATCGGGGTCCGCGGCGGCCTGATCGTCGGCGTCGGCAAGGCGGGGAACCCGCACCTCCAGAGCGGCGTCGATCCCAAGCTCGTCATCGGCCCCGGCACCGAGGTGATATCCGGCGAGCACCTCATCGCCACCGCCGGGGGCGTCGACACGCACATCCACTTCATCGCGCCCCAGCAGGCCCAGGAGGGCCTGTCCAACGGCATCACCACCTTCTTCGGCGGCGGCACCGGCCCCACCGACGGATCCAACGGCACCACCTGCACCCCCGGCCCCTGGAACATCCACCGGATGCTGGAGGCCGTGGAGGACCTGCCGGTCAACGTGGGGCTGCTCGGCAAGGGGAACGGCAGCCTGCCCGAGGCACTGCGCGAGCAGGTCGAGGCGGGGGCCGCCGGGCTGAAGGTGCACGAGGACTGGGGCGCCACCCCCGCTTCGATCGACACCGCGCTGCGGGTCGCCGACGAGTACGACGTACAGATGGCCATCCACACCGACACCCTCAACGAGGGCGGTTTCTACGAGGACACCCTCTCGGCGATCGACGGCCGGACCATCCACACCTTCCACACCGAGGGCGCGGGCGGCGGCCACGCCCCCGACATCATCCGGGTGTCGGGCGAGGCCAACGTACTGCCGGCCTCCACCAACCCGACCCTGCCGTACACGGTCAACGCGGTGGACGAGCTGCTGGACATGGTGATGGTCTGTCACCACCTGTCCCGTGACATCCCCGAGGACGTCTCGTTCGCCGACAGCCGGGTCCGCGCCGAGACGATCGCGGCCGAGACCGTGCTGCACGACCTCGGGGTCATCAGCATCTTCTCCTCGGACTCCCAGGCCATGGGCCGGGTCGGCGAGTCCTTCGTCCGCGCCTTCCAGACGGCGCACCACTGCAAGGAGATGCGCGGTCCGCTGGCGGAGGACAGCTCCCGCAACGACAACGCGCGGGTCCTGCGCTACCTGGCCAAGCTGACGATCAACCCCGCGACGGCGGTCGGCGCCGCGGACGTGATCGGCTCCCTGGAGCCCGGCAAGCTCGCCGATATCGTGCTCTGGCCGATCCACTCCTTCGCCGCCAAGCCCAAGCTGATCATCAAGGGCGGCATGGTCAACTGGGCCCTGATGGGCGACCCCAACGCCTCCCTGCCGACGCCGCAACCGGTGTACTACCGACCGATGTTCGGCACCCACGGCCGCGCGAAGCAGCGCACCTCGGTGACGTTCATGTCGCAGGCGTCCATCGCCGCCGGGGTCCCCGAGGAGCTGGGGCTGCAACGGCGGATCGAACCCGTGCAGCGCTGCCGGACCATCGGCAAGCAGCACATGGTGCGCAACGACGCGCTGCCGCGCATCGAGGTGGACCCGGAGACGTACAAGGTCACCGTCGACGGAGAGCCCGCCACCATCGAGCCGGCCGAACGGCTCCCGCTCAACCACCTCTTCTACATCGTCTGACGACGGCCCGAACGCACGACGTCGTCCGACGACCCGCCCGAACGGAAACCCCGGTGTGAACGACCCGATACCGATCCCGGCCCTGCTGACCGGACTCCAGCTCACCGACTCGGCCTTCCCCAGCGGCTACTACACCCTCTCCCACGGCCTGGAGGGCTTCCAGCAGGCCCGCGCGGTCACCCCGTCCGGCCTGCCGGCGCTCCTGCACGACCTGCTGCGCCACAGCGTGGGCCCGGCCGACGCCACCGCCCTCGCGCTCGCCCACCGTGCGGTCACCGCCGACGACTGGGCGCAGGTGGTGGCCGTGGAACAGCGGCTGCACGCCACCAAGCTGGGCCGCGAGGCCCGGCAGGCCGCCGTCCGCACCGGACGGCAGCTGCTGGACCTGGCCGGCGAGGTGTATGGCACCGCGCAGATCGAGCGGTACCGGGTCCTCTACCGGGACGGCGCCGTACGCGGCTGCCAGCCGGTCGTCGCCGCCGTCGTCCACGCGGGCAACGGGCTGCCCGTCCGCCAGGCGGTCACCTGCGAACTGTTCGCCTTCGCGGCCAGTTTCGTGGGGGCCGCCATGCGGCTGCGGCTGACCGACCACCGCCGGGCGCAGGTCGTGCTGCACGGGGCCGCCCCGGTCATCGAGGAGACCGCCGACGCGGCCCTGGCACGCGAATTGGCCGACATCGGCGGCTGCGTCCCGGTGGCGGATGTCATGGCCGGCCGCCACGAGCGCGCCGAGGCACGGCTGTTCGCCAGCTAGCCCGCCCCTCGTACCCCTTCCACCGCACCTACACCACCAGGACAGGATCACCATGCACGACCCCATGCAGGCCAGGCACCACCACGACCACGACGAGCTCATGCGGCGGCCGAAGGACGGCGTACTGCGCGTCGGTGTCGCCGGACCGGTCGGCTCCGGCAAGACCGCCCTGATCGAAGCGCTCGTCCCGGTGCTGATCGAACGCGGCCGGACCCCCGCCGTCATCACCAACGACATCTTCACCACCGAGGACGCCGCACACGTGCGCCGCACCCTGGCCGGAATCCTCGACGAGGACCGGATCGTCGGCGTGGAGACCGGGGCCTGCCCGCACACCGCCGTCCGTGACGACCCGACGATGAACCAGGCGGCCGCGGACGAACTCCTGGAGCGCTTCCCGGAAGTGGACACCCTGCTCTTCGAGAGCGGCGGGGACAACCTGACCCTCACCTTCAGCCCCGCGCTGGTCGACCTGTTCCTGTTCGTGCTGGACACCGCCGAGGGCGACAAGATGCCGCGCAAGCGCGGTCCGGGCATCACCGAGTGCGAACTGCTCGTCATCAACAAGGTGGACATCGCCCCCTACGTGCGGTGCGATCTCGGTGTCATGGAGTCGGACGCCCACCGCGTCCGGGACGGCCGGCCGGTGGTGCTGACCAACTCGCTCACCGGAGAGGGCCTCGGCACCATCGCCGACTTCCTCCTGTCCCACGAAGCCGCCCAGGAGACGGCTTCCGCATGACCGAGGCGCCCGCGCGGCTGGATCCCGCGCACTACGAACCCCGTCGGGTACCGGCCCGGATGCTCGACCTCACCGGCACGCCGGACACCCTGGCCGCCGGGCGCCCCGGCAAGGTCGGTCTGCTCGAACTGCGCTACGTACGGGTGGGCGGGCGGACCGAGCTCGTCGACCGGTACCAGAAGTCACCGCTGCAGATCATGCGCCCGCTGTACATCGACCCGGCGCGGCCCGACCTCCCGGTGACCTATCTGATGTCGACCGGGGGCGGCATCATCCAGGCCGACCGTAACCGGATCGACATCGACTGCGGCCCCGGCACCTCGCTCCACCTGACCACACAGGCCGCCACCAAGGTGCACCGGATGGAGTTCGACCACGCGACCCAGGTCGTCAACCTCACGGCCGGCGAAGGGAGTTACGTCGAATACCTGCCGGACTCCCTGATCCCCTACCGGGACGCCCGCTTCTACCAGCACACCCGGCTGACCGTCGACCCGACCGCCACCGTGCTGCTCGGCGAGACGATCGCGGCCGGACGGCTGGCCCGCGGCGAACGGCACGCCTACCGCATGCTCTTCAGCGACCTGGAGATCCAGCGCCCTGACGGGACGCTCCTGGCCGTGGACACCGTCCGCCTCGATCCGCACGGACCCGGCCCGGTCACCGGGCCCGCCGTCTTCGCGGACCACGACCTGATGGCCACCCTGTACGCGGTCACCCCGCTCGCCCCCGCGGCCCGGGTCGCCGACACGCTCCACGAGGCGCTCGCGCCGACCGGCCTG
Source organism: Streptomyces sp. NPDC058240 (assembly GCF_042882135.1). Taxonomy (NCBI): domain Bacteria; kingdom Bacillati; phylum Actinomycetota; class Actinomycetes; order Kitasatosporales; family Streptomycetaceae; genus Streptomyces; species Streptomyces sp. NPDC058240. Next base: position 434,831 of record NZ_JBHVWT010000001.1, on the reverse strand, counting down.
GCCTTCGGAGTGAGTACCCTGCCCGACGACTGCGGGGCCTGGGTCCGGGTCGTCGGCAGCGACCCGCCCGCCCTCACCCGGGCGATGCGCGCCGCGTGGGACGCCCTGCGGCAGTCGCTCATCGGCGTCCCGGCCCCGGACCTGCGCAAGACCTGACCGCGCAGGACCTGGTCGCGCAGGGCAGGCCCTCGCGCGGGACGGGCCTCGCGCCGGACACCGATCAGGCCGTGCACCCGGTGTCCGCGATCACGAAGTACCCGGGCGGCGACTCCTTCAGGGTGTGGGTGACGAAGACGTTGTACAGGCCCATGTTCTCGTCGGAGCCGTTGGCGTACACATAGCCGCCCGCGGTACGGGCCCGGCCCGCCGCCACCTGCGCGTAGTTGGTCGCCGTGAAGCACCGCGCCGGTGTGCCGCCGGTCGTGGTCGCCGTCACCTGGGGCGAGGCGGTGCCGGGCGTGCCCGATCCGTCGATCGCCGCCACCGTGTAGCGGTATGCCGTGCCGGCGGTGAGACCCGGGTCCGTGTACGTCGTGCCGGCGGTCGTGGCGACCTTCGTGCCGTTGCGGTGCACCGCGTACGAGCCTGCGCCCGCGACCGCGTCCCAGGACAGCGAGACACTGTCCGCCGTGACGCCCGTGACCCGCAGGCCGGACGGGGCGGGAAGCTGTTCCCCGCCGCCGGGAACGTCCCGGTCCAGGCCCCAGAAGACGCCGGTGTGGTACGTCGAGCAGATGGCGTTCAGGAAGTACGCGGCCGTCGTCCCGCACTGCTCGGCGCCCGAACCGGGGCTCACGGCCAGACCGTGGCCCATGCCGGCGACGGAGTACGTCACCACCGCGGGATTTCCCGAGGCGTCGTCGTACACGCTGCGCGTCGTGTTGCCGGGGAGGCTGTCCGTGGCCGACGGGGTCTGGCCGATGCCCCAGACGTCCGTCCACTGGTCGCGCAGGGCCGTGGCGTTGGCGGGGTACACGGTGTAGTCGGAGGTGCCCTGCCAGATCGCCACCCGGGGCCAGGGCCCCGAGTACCCGGGATAGGCACCGCGCACCTTGTCGCCCCACTGCGCGGGCGTCAGCTTCTGCGGCCCGGTCTGGCAGCCGGACGCGCCCGCCTGGCTCGTCGCGCACTGGGCGGGCAGCCCCGAGGCCACGGAGCCGCCCGCGAACACGTCCGGGTACGCGGCCAGCAGGTCGGCCGTCATGCCGCCGCCCGCCGAGAGGCCGGTGACGTACACCCGGCGGCCGTCCGAGCCGTACTGCTGCTTCGCGTACTCCACCATCTGCACGATCGAGGCGGCCTCGCCCTTGCCCCTGCTGTCCTCGGCCGGATCGAACCAACCGAAGCAGGACAGCGCGTTGTTGGCGGCCGTGGTCTGCGGGAAGACCACGGCGAAGCCCCACAGGTCGGCGTACTTCGGCCAGCCCGAGGCCGTGTAGTAGTCGTTCGCGGTCTGTGTGCAGCCGTGCAGGGCGATGACCAGCGGCGCGTTCGCGGGCAGGGCCTCGGGGGCGTACTCGTACATCTGGAGGTTGCCGGGGTTCGAGCCGAAGCCGGTGACCTGTTGCAGACCACCGGCGGCAGCGGCCGGCTGTACGGCCGCGGCCGTGCTCAGCGTCGCCGCGACGAGGGCGAGAGCGGCCGTGGAGGCGACGCGCCGCAGCAGACGTCGCAGGATCGATGGGCGCACGGGTGCCTCCTGTTGGGCTGTTCCGGCTCTTCGGACAGCGCGGGCAGCGACTGTGGGGCGGACGCTAGAGGGCCGGGGCGCACGCGCCCATGGGCCCGGCGGACACTCCCCGCTCCCGGCTGTGTGCGGCACCGCCGTTGCGCCTCAGGGACTCCCTGACCTGGAGCGCACTCCAAGATGCGGACTCCCGGTCGACGCCCGCACGGAGACGGGCCGCTGGGAGAGGACCCGCCATGCGTTACCGCACCATCGGCACGGACCCCGCCACCCGCCGGGAGGTGAGTGTGCTCAGCCTCGGCGCCATGGTGATGGGCACGCTCACCGACGAGGCGACCTCGTTCGCGATCCTCGACCGGTACGTGGAGGCGGGCGGCACCTTCATCGACCACCTGCTCGGCTGTCTGCGGGCCGAACCCGCGCTCGTGCCGGTCGCCTGCTCGCCCCTCTGCTGGCCGGCGGCCACGTCCGCGCGGACGTGGCCGCCGGGCCCGGACTTCGACCACCCGGGCACCCGTGCCCGGCAGGCCGCGCTGCGAGCGGTGGCCGAGGAGACCGGGGCGACCGGCAACCAGGTGGTCCTGGCCCGGCTCATCGGCGGCGAGATCCCGTTCGCCCCGCTGGTCGGCGCCTCCTCGGTGGCGCAGCTGGACGAGAGCCTGGCCGCGGTGGACCTGGAGCTGACCGCGGAGCAGCGGGCGGCGCTGGACGCGGCGCACTGACGGCCCGCCGCCGGACCGGCACCATGTGGGCCACCACCATGCCGGTGCGCGACGGTGTGTGCACCGGCCCCGTGTGACGTGGGCTCCGGCCTCCTTACGGTGACGGCCATGGAGACTCCTCAGCGCCCGGACCCCGGGCCCGCCGCCCCGCCCACCGTCCCGCCGCCCGCGGACCCGCCGCTCGCCGGGCGCACCGCCCTGGTGACCGGTGCCGCGAGCGGGATCGGGCGGGCCTGCGCCCAGTCCCTGGCGGCGGCCGGCGCCCATGTGCACGTGGTGGACAAGGCCGCCGACGCCGCGAAGAGCCTGGCGGAGGCGATCGGCGGGACGGCGTGGGTGGTCGATCTCTCCGTCCCCGACGCGGTGGACACCCTGCCCGCCGACGTGCACATCGTGGTCAACAACGCCGGGCTCCAGCACGTCGCGCCCGTGCACGCATTCCCGCCGGACCGCTTCGCGCTGATCCAGCGCGTCATGGTGGAGACCCCGTTCCGCATCTTGCGCCGGACCCTTCCGGGCATGTACGAACGCGGCTGGGGGCGCGTGGTCAACATCTCGTCCGTGCACGGACTGCGGGCCAGCCCCTACAAATCGGCCTATGTGACGGCCAAACACGCACTGGAGGGACTCAGCAAGGTGGTCGCGCTCGAAGCGGCGGAACACGGGGTGACGAGCAACTGCGTCTGCCCCGGGTACGTACGCACCCCCCTGGTCGAGAACCAGATCGCGGACCAGGCCCGTACGCACGGCATCTCCGAGGAGGAGGTGGTGGGCCGGGTCATGCTGGAACGCAGCGCGATCAAGCGGCTGATCGACCCCGAGGACGTCGCCGAGGCCGTGCTGTGGCTCTGCGGACCGCGTACCGGGCACATCACCGGAACCTCGCTCTCCATGGACGGCGGCTGGACCGCCAACTGACCTCCCGCCCCCTACGATTGCCGGCCGCCCATGTCTGAACCGTCCGCCTCCGCCGCGCCCCATCTGCGCCGCCTGCTCGATCTGCTGGCCGACGACGCCCCCGCCGAGACGCTGGGCGCCGTCTCCTCCCGGGCGCGTGCCGCCGGGGTGCCCGCGGGCGATCTGGCGGAGGTGGAGCGGGCCACCGCCACCGCCCTGCGGATCAGGGGCGCCCTGCGCCAGCACCGTCGCCGCGAGCTCCAGCTCACCGCGCTCTTCGACACCGCGGGCGACCTGGCCGCCTCCCGCGACCTGGACGAGGTGCTGAAGGCGATCGTCCGCCGGGCCCGGATGCTGCTCGGCACGGACACGGCGTATCTCACCCTCCCCGACGAGGAGGCGGGGGACACCTACATGCGGGTCACCGACGGATCGGTGTCGGTGCTCTTCCAGCGGCTGCGGCTGGAGCTCGGCCACGGGCTGGGCGGTCTGGTGGCGCAGACCGCGCGACCGTACGCGAGCCCCGACTACCGCACCGACGACCGCTTCCACCACACCCGCAACATCAACGCCGGGGTGCTGGACGAGGGGCTCGTCGCCATCCTGGGCGTGCCGCTGCTGCTCGGCTCCAGCCGCGGCGGCACGGGGAAGGTCATCGGCGTCCTCTTCGCCGCCGACCGCGCGGCCCGTGTCTTCAGCCCCGACGAGGTCGCGCTGCTCTGCTCGCTCGCCGCGCATGCCGCGATCGCCATCGACACCGCCCGCGCGCTCGCCGACACCCGGTCCGCGCTGGACGAACTGGCCGGTGCCAACGCCGAGTTGGCGGAGGCGAACGCGGCGGTACGGGCGCATTCGGCGGCCATGCGGCGGGCCGAGGAGTCCCACGACCGGCTGACCGACCTGGTGCTGCGCGGCCGGGACGTCAAGGATGTCGCGGCGGCGGTCGCGGGGCTGCTGGACTCCCCGCTGACCATCCACGACCCGGGCGGCCGGCCCCTGGCGGCCGTCCGGCCCGACGGCACGGACTTCGCCGCCGACAGCATGGACGCCGGCTGGCTGGCCGAGACCGCCGAGGAATCCCGTACCGGCGCCCGCGCCGTGCACCGCGACGGCCGGTGGATCTGCGCGGTCCTCGCCGGGCGGGAACTCCTGGCCGGGCTGGTCCTGCACCGGCGCGGACAGCTCGACGACTCCGACCGGCGGCTGTTCGAGCGGGCCTCGGTGGTCACCGGACTGCTTCTGCTGCTGCGGCGCACCGTCGCCGAGACCGAGAACCGGATACGCGGGGAGCTGATCACCGATCTGCTGACCGACGCGGACCGCGACCCGGCCGGACTCGCCGAACGCGGCCGGCGCCTGGGCATCGACCTCGACCGCCCGCATCTGCTGCTGGTGGCCGAGGGCGGGACCCGGGAGCGGCTGGCCCCCGCCGCGGTGCGCTATCTGTTCGGCGGGGACATCCACGGGGTGAGCGCGGAGCACGCCGGGAGCGTGGTGCTGCTGGTGGCGGCCGGTGGCTGTGGACCGGCCGCGGGCGACGCGGCCCGCGCGGCGGCGGCCCAGCTCGGCCAGCTCGCCCAGACCCCCGTCACCGTCGCCGCCACCGGCCCGGCCCGCGGCGCCCGGGAGCTGGCCGCCGCATACGGGGAGGCCGCCCGCTGTCTGCGCGCGATGCGGGTCCTCGGGCGCACCGGGGAAGGGGCCTGCGTCGAGGAACTCGGCTTCCTGGGCGTGGTGCTGGGCAACGCGCAGGACGTCGACGGCTTCGTCTCGGCGACGCTCGGGCCGCTGCTGGAGTACGACGCGCAGCGCGGCACCCACCTGGTGCGCACCCTAGGCGCCTACTTCGCGGCCGGGGGCAGTCTCGTCCGCGCCAAGGACGAACTCCACGTGCACGTCAACACGGTGGTGCAGCGGCTGGACCGGGTGCAGGTGCTGCTGGGGCGCGACTGGAACGAGCCGGGCCGGGCCCTGGAGCTGCAACTCGCCCTACGACTGCATCTGCTGGCGGGCGGCCGGGAACGGTAGAGGCCGTCCGGCCGCCCTCGGCGGAGGCTGTCCTCAGACGCCCGCCAGGTTCGACAGGCGGCGCGCGATCTCCTTGCCGCCCGCGTCCCCCGTCAGCACCGTGTAGTGGTTGACGTCCCGGACCGCCACCGGTGTCACCCGCGTACCCCCGAGGTCCGCCGCCGCCAGCCGGCTCTCGTCGTACAGGCCCTGCTCCTCGTCCATCAGGCCGCGCTGCGCCCACAGCAGCGTCGCCGGAACGGGCAGCTTCCGTACCGCCGTCAGCACCTCCTCGTCGAAGAGGCCGATGCCGTCGGTGCGCACCGCCTCGATCCGGCAGGTGGAGCGCAGGGCGGGTTCGTCCCCGGTCAGATCGCGCTGGATGTACGCGTCCACCTCGTCCGACCAGGCGTCCGCGAACGCGGGGTGCGCCTGCCAGAACGAGCGGTACGCCGCCCGGTCGGGGAAGGTCATCGACAGCCGGTCCATCGCCGGGCCGATCACGGCGGTCATCAGCTCGTCCGGGGAGAGGTGGGTGGGGGCGGGGAAGCCGATGCCGCCGTCGACCAGCAGCAGCGGCCCGAACCGGTCCGGGTGCCGTACGGCGGCCAGTGCCGCCACGAACGCGCCCATCGAATGGCCCGCCAGCACCACCCGGCCCGGGGCCAGCGCCGCGGCCACGGCGGCCGCGTCGTCGGCGTGCGCGGCGATCCCGTACGGACCCGGCAGCGCCGAACTCCCGGCCCGGCCGCGCAGATCCGGCGCGACCAGGGTGACGCGTCCGCCCAGCAGCCTGGCCACCGGCCCCCAGGACAGCGCGTTGGCGGTGATGCCGTGCAGGGCGAGGACGACCGGCGCCCCGGGATCCCGGGCCGGCCATCGGAGCACCGCCAGCTCGCCGCCGGTCACGGGGACTCGTACCTCTTCGTGAGCGATCACGGGCGTCCGCTCTCCTTCCGGGACTTCTCGTCCGTGGGTGTTCCGGTCGCGGCCGACCTGCGGCGTACCGCCTTCAGTCGGGACGGCAGCCGGGCCAGGCCGCCGGGCAGCAGGTGTACCACGGCCACGAACAGCACACCGAGCAGGAACAGCGGCTGGGAGAGCGGCACCCGCAGCACCGCGGGCAGATCGGCGACCGCGCCCGAACCGGCCAGGTCGCCGAGCCGGTGATCGGCCCAGGTGTAGAGGATGCCGCCGGCCATCGGCCCCCACCGCGTGCCGGATCCGCCCAGCACCACCATCACCAGCAGGGACAGGGTGAAGTCGGAGGTGGTCGTCTGAGGGGTCGAGCCGCCGGTGAGCAGCAGGTGCACCAGACCGCCCAGCGCGGCCAGGGCGCCCGCCAGGACGAAGGCCGTGAGCTTGAACCCGTACGGCTTCAGCCCCAGCACCTCCACCCGGCGTTCGTTCTCCTTGATGCCCTCCCAGACGCGTCCGGTGGGGGAGTTGACCGCCCGGTGGACGACGGCGAGGGTGAGGACCAGATAGGCGAGCGCCAGCCAGTAGAGGTTCGCAGTGTGCTCGATGCCCACGAACCCGGACGGCAGCAGTTCGGCGGGGGCGGCCCGGCCCTCCTCGCCGCCGGTCAGTCCGCCGGGGTTGCGGGAGACCAGGATCGATCCCGCCTGGGCGAACGCCAGCGTCACCATGGAGAAGCCGATGCCGGTGACCCGCAGGCTCACCGACCCCAGGACCAGCGCGAGCGCGATCCCGCAGCCGACGCCGAGCAGCGCGGACACGGCGAACGGGAGGCCCGCCTCCAGCAGGAACATGTTCGTGGCGTAGCTGCCCGCCGCGAAGTAGAGCGCATGCCCGAAGGAGAGCAGCCCGGTGCGGCCGAGCAGCAGGTCGTAGCCGGTTGCCAGCGCGCCGAACAGCAGGCAGGTGGCGAGCAGTTGGAGACTTCCGGGGCTGCCGAGCGGACCGTCCAGGAGGCCGGGCAGCGGCAGCGCGCTGTAGGGGGCGAGGGCCAGGACCAGCAGTGCGGCGGCGGGCCACCAGCGGCGCAGCAGCCGAGCGGTGTTCCCGGGGGTCTGCGCGGCCGTGTGTTCCTCGCCGGTGCGGCGGTGTGTCTCGGTGGCGGTGCTCACGCGAGCCTCCCGGTCAGTCCGCGCGGCCGTACGAGCAGCAGCGCGGCGAGCAGGACGACGACCGCCAGATCGCCGAGGCCCGCTGCGGTGTAGTAGTTGGCGAACTGCTGGACCAGGCCGATGACGACGGACGCCACGGCGGCGCCGCTCACCGATCCCATGCCCCCGGTGACCACCACGACGAACGCGAAGATCAGCAGCGAGGTGCCCTGACGCGGGTCGACCGAGCCGAAGTACAGGCCGCCGAGCGCCCCGCCGAGTGCGGCCACGCAGCCGCCGATCGCGAAGACGAGCGTGAACGCCTTCCGCACGTCGATGCCGAGCGCGGTGACCATCGCCCGGTCCTCGACCCCGGCCCGTACCACCAGACCGTGCCGGGTGCGGCCGAGGAAGAGCCGCAGCGCCACGAGCACCACGACCGCCGCCGCGACCAGCACCAGCCGGTTGACCGGCACCTGGGCGCCGAACAGGCCGAAGGTGCCGGACAGCGCCTTCGGGCCCGGGAAGGTGCGGGCGTCCGAGCCCCAGATTCCCGACAGCAGGGCCGGGACGGCGAGCCCCACCCCGACCGTGGCGAGCACCTGCTCGCGCGGCCGGGTGTAGAGCGGCCGGACGACGGCGAGTTCCAGCAGCACGGCGGCGGCGGTGCCCACCGCCGTACCGAACAGGACCGCGAGGGCGAAGCCCGCCCCGCCCGGACCGGCGCCGGGCAGATGGCCGGAGGCCGCCCACCAGGTGCCGTACGCGCCGATGGACAGCAGTGCCCCGTGCGCGAAGTTGAGCACGTCCATCAGGCCGAAGATCAGTGAGAGTCCCGAGGCGATCAGGAAGTAGAGGGCTCCCAGACCGAGTCCGGTCATGGTGAGCAGAACGACGGTGGACATCAGGAATCCGCCTCCACGGAAAGTGCTTCGGTGGCCGGGCCGTGTCCGACACCCAGCAGCCGCCGTGCCGTCTCCGCGTCGCCCAGCAGCTCGGCGGCCGGTCCCTGGTGGGCCGTCCGGCCGTCGGCGAGTACCGCACAGTGCCGGGCCAGGCGCCGCACGACGGCGAGGTTCTGCTCCACGAGCAGCACCGGCACCGCCTCGGCGGCCCGCTCCAGCACTTGGGCGACCTCGGTGACCACCTTGGGCGCCAGGCCCTTGGTGGGTTCGTCGGCGATGATCAGCCGGTTCCCGTTGAGCAGGGTGCGCCCGATGGCCACCATCTGCTGCTGCCCGCCGGACAGCGTCCCCGCCAACTGCCTTTCCCGGCGCTTCAGTTCGGGGAAGAGTTCATGGACGAGCGCGTACGCGGGCCCGTCCGCGCCGGGCCGCTCGGCCAGGCGCAGATTCTCCGCGACGGTCAGCGAGGCGAAGACGCCCCGGTCCTCGGGGGCGTAACCGATGCCCAGCCGCACCACGGTGTGGGTGGGCATCGACACGGTCTCCTCGCCGTCCAGCCGTACGCTGCCGGTACGCGGGACGAGGCCGAGGACGCCGCGTACGGTCGTGGTCTTCCCGGCGCCGTTCCGGCCGAGGAGCGCGGTCACTCCGTGCCGGTCGACGTCCAGGTCGACGCCGTGCAGGATGTGCCGGCCGCCGATCAGGACCCGCAGGTCCCGTACGGCGAGCAGGGTTCCGGTCGTCACAGCCCCTCCCCGAGATAGGCCTGCTGGACGGTCGGGTCGGCGGTGACTGCCTCGGGGGTGTCCAGCGCCAGCAGCCTCCCGTGGTGCATCACGGCGAGCCGGTCGGCCAGCCCCAGCAGGACGTCCATGTGGTGCTCGACCATCAGGACGGTGCGGCCCTCGTCCCGGTGCAGGGTGCGGATGAGTTCGGTCAGCGCGGGGACCTCCTCCGCGCTGACCCCGGCCATCGGCTCGTCGAGCAGCATCAGCCGCGGCTCGCCCACCAGCAGCACCGCGAGCTCCAGCTTCCGTTTCTCGCCGTGCGACAGCTCGGACGCCGTGGCCCGCGCCCGGTGGCCGAGACCGGTGCGTTCCAGTACGCCGTCCACCTCGGCGGTGTACGCGGACGCCCGCCGCCACAGCCGGAAGGAGCCGCCCCGGGCCGCCTGCGCGGCCAGCCGGACGTGATCGGCCACGCTCATGGCCGGCCAGAGGCTGGACGTCTGGAACGTGCGGCCGATACCGCGCCGCGCCCGTGCGTGCGCGGGACTGGCCGTCATGTCCGTGCCGTCCAGCTCGATGGTGCCGGAGGTGGCCGTGGTCAGCCCGCTGATCAGGTTGAACAGGGAGGTCTTGCCCGCCCCGTTGGGGCCGATGAAGGCCAGGAACTCGCCCTCGTGGACGCTCAGTGAGACATCCTCGACGATGGTCGCGCCGCCGACGCCCCAGCCGAGTCCGGTGAGCCGGAGCACCGGGGCGGTGGTCCGTGGACCGGCCGTGCGCTGTGCGGTGATGTCCGGTACGCCCATCGGTCAGCCCGCCGAGGGCTTCGCGGGCGGCGCCACCTCGTCCATCGGCGCGGTGGACACCAGCTCCGGCCGGGCACCGGCGCCCGTCCCCTTGAGCTTCGCGACGAACATCGGCTGCACCAGGGCGTGGTCCTGGGCCCGGACCTGCTCCTTGCCCTTCACCCCGTCGAAGCTCCAGCCCTCCAGGGCCTTCACCATGGCGGCGGTGTCGGTGGCGCCGCCCTTCCCGATGGCGCGCACCACCATCTGCGCGGCGGTGAAGCCGTCGGGGGTGAACAGGTCCGGGGTGCCGCCGGCCTTCGTGACCGAGTCGAGCATGGACTTCTCCACGGCGTTGCCACCGCCCGCGCCGGGGAAGTAGTGCGCCAGGAACGACACCTTGGAACCGGCGTCGCCGAAGACCGGGTACGAGGCCGTTCCGGCCAGGCCCGTGACGACCTTGCCCGCCTCCAGCACGCCCTGCTGGTCCAGCGCGGTCCACAGCGCCGGCGCGGTCGAGCCGGCCCAGGCGACGAAGACCAGATCGGGTCCGCCCGCCTTCACCTGCCGGGCGAACGGGGTCAGGTCCGTGGCGCTGGGCGGAGCCAGTACGGAGCCGACCTTCGCACCCCTGGAACCGAGGACGGCCTTCACAGCGGTGACATTGGCCTGGCCGAACGTGGAGTCCTGGGCCAGCACCGTGACCTTCTTGCCCCTGGCCTCGCCGAGCATCGTCCCGGCGGTGAGGATGTCCTGGTAGGACTGCCGGCCCGAACGGAAGGTGTAGTCGTTGATGCCGGTCACGGCGTCGGTGGCGGCCGGGCCGCTGATGTACAGCACCTTGTTCTGGGCGGCGAGCGGCGCCATCTGGAGCGCCACGCCGGAATCGGTGGTGCCGGCCAGCACCTTGTAGCCCTTGCCGATCAGGTTCTTGGCCGCGGAGACCGCCTTGCCCGGATCGCCCGCGTCGTCCTGCTCGGTGACCTCGATGCGGTGCCCGGCCACCTCGCGGGTGCCCTTCGTGGCGTGGTCCAGGCCCGCCATGAATCCGTCGCGGTACTGCTTCCCGTAGTCCGCGAGGAGCCCGGTCCGGGAGTACACCAGGCCCACCTTGACGGTCCCGTCCTTCGCGTCCCCGCCGGAATCGCTCTCGCCCGCCTTCCCGGCTGCGGTGCACCCGGTCAGCACGAGACCGGCGGCGGTCAGCGCGACGACGGCGGAGAGGGATCTGCGGTGGTGGGCGGTGCCCGTGGCTCTGCGACGCATGGTGACCGGCTCCTCGGCGTGTTCATGTGATGTCGCCGAACCGTATGAACACCGTGCCGCCGTCGACATGGTGCAGGGCACCCCACCTGGTGCGGTGCGCATGTGGGGGCCGCACATGGGCCCGGAAAGCGAAAGCCGTGCAGGGGAACCGGATCGTACGGTTCCCCTGCACGGCCGGTACGCGGTGCGCGGGTCCTGGGCGGTGGCCCGTCACATCGCGCTGATGCCCTGGACCGTGGCCACGATGATGCCGAGCGCGGCGAACGCGATGCCGACGCTGCCCATCACGATGCCGGCGACCGCCTGGCCCCGGCCGCCGCCCTGGCCCCGGTCCGCCATGCGCTTGGCCGATATACCGAGGCAGAGCGCGATGATCGGCAGGATGATCGGGATGAGCAGCAGGCCGAGGATGCCGAGCACCATCGAGGCGGTCGCCTTGCCGCTGGGCAGCGCGGCACCACCGGGGTACCCGTATCCGGCAGGCGGCTGGGCACCGTATCCCGGTCCGCCCGGGGCCTGCGTCCCCGTCGCGCCGCCTGCAATGCCTGACTGGTCAGTCATGACTTCCTCTCCATCGGTGCTGGTCATGACCATGATAAGGAGCGGCTTGTGGCCCTTTCGGTCGGAACGGTGAGAGGTATGTGATGAAAACGCTGCGGAGTGGCCCCCGGGTGTGCTAGGCCGCGTCCGACGGCTTCGTCACGTCGATCAGCCGGCACACCGTGTCGATGTCGATCTTCACCTGGGCGATCGACGCCCGCCCCGACAGCCAGGTGATCAGGGCCGAGTGCCAGGTGTGCTCGATGACCCGGACCGCGGACAGCTGCTCCGGCGTCGGATGCTCCAGCCCCATCGCGTCCAGGATGATCGCCGTCGTGATCCGCGAGACGGTGTCCACCTCCGGGCTGACGCTGCGGTCGGCGAAGGTCAGCGCCCGCACCATCGCGTCCGCCAGATGAGGCTCGCGCTGGAGCGCGCGGAACGCCCGCATCAGGGTGTCGGCGACCCGCTGCGCCGGGTCCTGGCCGGCCGGGGGGCGCTTGTGCAGCGTCGTGTGCATGTGCTGGAGCTGGTCCTGCATGGTGGCGACCAGCAGGTGGATCTTGGACGGGAAGTAGCGGTACAGCGTGCCCAGGGCGACCCCGGCCTCCTCCGCGACCTCGCGCATCTGCACCGCCTCGAAGCCGCCGCGGCCGGCGAGCTGGGCGCTGGCGTGCAGGATGCGGCGGCGGCGGGCCTCCTGCCGTTCGGTCAGGGGCGGCGATGCCGGCTTGGCTTCCGCTGTCATGTGTCCCCATCCATGGCTTCTGTCCGCGACCGGAGGGAGGCGCTCGGTCTCCCGGGGGCGCACAGCATGCCAGCGTGCCCGGTGGTGGCGCGAATCACCTGATCCGGCCGTTGCACCGACGCTACCTGCCGGTAGATTCGTAGCTCATTGAACGATCCAGTCTGAAACTTGTTCTAGATTAGCGTGAGCGGTTACGCTCCGGCGAAAACGCAGTGAGAAGGGGGCCGAGTGTGACCGCTGAGGCCATAGAGTCGGGCCCCCGCACGGGCGGCGACACGTCCGGCGCCGCCGACGACCGTCCGTTGCGCATCGCACTCCTCACCTACAAGGGCAACCCCTTCTGCGGCGGCCAGGGCGTCTACGTACGCCACCTCGCCCGCGAGCTCGCCCGCCTCGGGCACAGTGTCGAGGTGATAGGCGCCCAGCCCTATCCGGTGCTCGACGAGGGCGTCCCGCTCACCGAGCTGCCGAGCCTGGACCTCTACCGCCAGCCCGACCCGTTCCGCACCCCGAAGCGCGGCGAGTACCGGGACTGGATCGACGCCGCCGAGGTCGCCACCATGTGGACCGGCGGTTTTCCGGAGCCGCTCACCTTCAGCCTGCGCGCCCGCCGCCATCTCGCCGCCCGGCGCGGCGAGTTCGACGTCATCCACGACAACCAGACGCTCGGCTACGGGCTGTTGGCGGACCTCGGCGCCCCGCTCGTCACCACGATCCACCACCCCATCACCGTCGACCGGCAGCTGGACCTGGACGCCGCCGAGACCCGCCGCAGGCGCGCCTCCGTACGCCGCTGGTACGGCTTCACCCGCATGCAGAAGCGGGTCGCGCGCCGGCTGCCGTCGGTGCTCACCGTCTCCGGCTCCTCCAAGCAGGAGATCGTCGACCACCTCGGGGTGCGCCAGGACCGGGTCCACGTCGTGCACATCGGCGCGGACACCGACCTCTGGTCGCCCGACCCGTCGGTCGCCGAGGTGCCCGGCAGGATCGTCACCACCTCCAGCGCCGACGTGCCGCTGAAGGGCCTCGTCCACCTCGTCGACGCACTCGCCAAGCTCCGTGCCGGGAACCCGGAGGCGCACCTCGTGGTCGTCGGGAAGCGGGCCGAGGACGGGCCCGTCGCCCAGGCCATAGAGCGGCACGGACTCCGGGACGCCGTCGAGTTCGTCAAGGGCATCAGCGACGCCGAACTCGTCGACCTGGTGCGCGGCGCCCAGATCGCCTGCGTCCCCTCGCTGTACGAGGGCTTCTCGCTGCCCGCCGCCGAGGCCATGGCCACCGGTACCCCCCTCGTCGCCACCACCGGCGGGGCGATCCCCGAGGTCGCGGGCCCGGACGGCGAGACCTGCCTGGCCGTCCCGCCCGCCGACGCCGGGGCACTGGCCGACGCGCTCGCCCGGCTGCTCGGCGACCCGGAGCTGCGCGCCCGGCTCGGTGCCGCGGGCCGCGACCGGGTGCTCTCCCGCTTCACCTGGAAGCAGGCCGCCATCGGCACCGCCGCCCTCTACCGCGAGGCGATCGCCGCCCGGTCCGGCGCCACGCGCCCCGGCGGCCGACGTTGACCCCGCTTCCCGTTCCCGTCGCCCCCGCCCCCTGACCCCCTCGACCGCGAAAGCAGGCATTCGTGCTGACCGTGGACTTCACCCGCTTCCCGCTCGCCGCAGGTGACCGAGTGCTCGACCTGGGCTGCGGCGCAGGACGCCACGCCTTCGAGTGCTATCGGCGCGGCGCCCAGGTCGTGGCCCTCGACCAGAACGGCGAGGAGATCCGCGAGGTCGCGAAGTGGTTCGCCGCGATGAAGGAGGCCGGCGAGGCCCCCGAGGGCGCCACCGCCACCGCGTTGGAGGGCGACGCGCTCAACCTGCCGTTCCCCGACGAGTCCTTCGACGTCGTGATCATCTCCGAGGTCATGGAGCACATCCCCGACGACAAGGGCGTCCTCGCCGAGATGGTCCGGGTCCTCAGGCCCGGCGGCCGGATCGCGATCACCGTGCCGCGGTACGGCCCCGAGAAGGTCTGCTGGACGCTCTCCGACGCCTACCACGAGGTCGAGGGCGGCCACATCCGCATCTACAAGGCCGACGAACTGCTCGGCAAGATCCGCGGCGTCGGCCTCAAGCCCTACGGCACCCACCACGCCCACGCCCTGCACTCGCCGTACTGGTGGCTCAAGTGCGCGTTCGGGGTGGACAACGACAAGGCGCTGCCGGTCCGCGCGTACCACAAGCTGCTGGTCTGGGACATCATGAAGAAGCCGATGGCGACCCGGGTCGCCGAGCAGCTGCTCAACCCGGTCGTCGGCAAGAGTTTCGTGGCGTACGCGACCAAGCCGCACCTGCCCGTGGCCGCCGCCGAGGACCTCACCAAGGCCGAGGCGTGACCGTTCCCGAGCAGACCGAACACCTCGTACTGCCCGGAGTCCTCACCGCCGAGGAGGCCGCCGAGACCGTCGCCGCCCTCCTCGCCGTGCAGTGCGAGGACGGCGCCCTACCCTGGTTCCGCGGCCACCACCTCGACCCGTGGGACCACACCGAGGCCGCCATGGCCCTCGACGCGGCGGGCGAGCATGCCGCCGCGGAGCGTGCGTACGACTGGCTGGCCCGGCACCAGAACGAGGACGGCTCCTGGTACGCCGCGTACCAGGACGGAGATCCGGACCGGCCGACCGACCGCTCGCTGGAGACCAACTTCTGCGCGTACGTGGCCGTCGGCGTCTGGCACCACTACCTCGCCACCGGCGACGACGCGTTCGTCGACCGGATGTGGCCGACCGTCTTCGCCGCCGTCGAATTCGTCCTGCGGCTCCAGCGGCCCGGCGGCCAGATCGGCTGGAAGCGCGAAGCCGACGGAACCCCCGTCGACGACGCGCTGTTGACCGGCTGCTCCTCCATCCACCAGGCGCTGCGCTGCGCGCTTGCCATCGCCGAACGGCGCGAAGAGCCGCAGCCCGACTGGGAGTTGGCGACCGGTGCGCTGAGCCACGCGATCCGCAACCACCCGGAACGCTTCCTGGACAAGAGCCGCTACTCGATGGACTGGTACTACCCGGTCCTCGGCGGCGCGCTCACCGCGGCGGCCGCCAAGGAGCGGATCGAGGAGGGCTGGGACCGCTTCGTGGTCCCCGGCCTCGGGGTGCGCTGCGTCCTGCCCAACCCATGGGTGACCGGCGGCGAGAGCTGCGAACTCGCCCTGGCGCTCTGGGTGATGGGCGAGTCCGACCGCGCGCTGGAGATCCTCCAGTCCATCCAGCATCTGCGCGCCGAGGGCGGCATGTACTGGACCGGTTACGTCTTCGAGGGCAGCCGGGCGTTCTGGCCCCAGGAGCTCACCACCTGGACCGCCGGATCGCTGCTGCTCGCGGTCGCCGCGCTCGGCGGCGACGAGGCGACCGCGGAGGTCTTCGGCGGCGAACACCTGCCGCGCGGGCTGGAGCCGGACTGCTGCCGCTAGCGGCTCACCGGCGGCGGTAGACCCGGACGGCGTTTCCCGAGTGGCACGCCGCCCAGGGCCGGGCGAACCTTACCGAGAGTGGCCGAGAGCGTCACTCATCGTAGAGGTCGCCTCGATGTGCCCGGCCAGGGAGGCCCGCTGTGCCCAGTTCCGCCGTGACCGGTTCGGTACCGCTCCGCCGTCTGCTCGTCCCGCTGCTGCTGACCTGCGCCCTGGTCGTGGGCGCCACCGGGTGCGGCGGAGGCGGCGGCAACAGCGCGAGCAGCTCCGCGTCCCCGAGCGGTACGTCGTCGGCCGAGGCGCAGAAGTTCGCCAAGACGCGGTTCGTCACCAACGCGGGGCTCGCGGCCGGTGCGACGTACCAGTGGATCGTGAAGCCGTACCGGGCGGGCAAGTTCAAGAAGGGCGCCGACGGACGGACGTTCGCGCTCGTCAAGGCCGGGCTCGCCGGCGGCTTCACCTACAACCGGCTGAAGGCGGCGGTGACCAACGCCAAGGGCGATCCGCTGCTGTCCAAGGCGGTCGCGCCACTGACGGCGGGCATCGAATCGCTCAAGGGGCTCGGCAGCAAGCTCCGCAAGGGCGAGGCGGGCGAGGGCGACATCGGCGCCTTCGAGAGCGTGATCAACAACATCAAGTCGGCCGGCAGCAGCGCGGGCGCCGACGTGAAGGACAAGGTGCCCACCACTTCGCAACTCGGCGGATGACCCATGGGTTTCGGTCCGTGACCGCATTAGGGTGCGCGGCATGAGTTCACTTGCGCATGACCTCTACTGCGACGAAATCATCGCCCGTACCGACGCGTTGAGGGCCGCGCTCCTCGGCGTGGACCTCGGCGCGACCGTCCCGACCTGCCCCGACTGGACCCTGCGCGACCTCGCCGTCCATCTCGGCGGCGCCCATCGCTGGGTCGGCGAGATCGTACGCACCCGGGCCACCGAGGCGGTCCCGCCGGAGCGGGTACCGGAGTTCACCCCGGGGAACGACGACCCCGCCGTGCTCGACGCCTGGCTGGCGGACGGCGCGGCGCGGACCGCCGAGGCGCTGCGGGCCGCGGGACCGGACGAGGAGGTGTGGTCCTGGGCGTGGGAGCGGAGCACGGGCTTCTGGGCACGCCGGATGGCACACGAGACGATCGTCCACCACGCCGACGCGGCGCTCACCGCGAAGACCGGGTACGAGGTGGCGCCGGAGCTGGCCGCCGACACGATCGAGGAGTGGCTGGAGATCGTCGCCTTCGCGCGGGCCGCGGGCGACGAGCGGGCGGCCGGGCTGACCGGCGCCGGGCGCTCCATCCATCTGCACGCCACGGACGCGCCGGGCGCCGAATGGCTGATCGAGTTCGGCGAGGACGGCTTCGCCTGGCGCCGCGCCCACGAGAAGGCGACCGTGGCGCTGCGCGGCCCGCTCACCGACATCATGCTGGTCTTCAACCGGCGCCTGGCGGCGGACAGCGACCGGGTCGAGGTGCTGGGTGACGCGAAGCTGCTGGACTTCTGGCTGGGGCACTCCGTGTTCGGCTGAGCGGCCACCCGGTGCCGCCCGCCCGGTGCCGCCCGGCCGCGGTCCGCTGCGGCCCCGGCCCGTTGTGCGGGCCGGGCCGGGCTGCGCGAAGCTGGAGGGGAGAGCACGTAGTGTCCGGCGGCCCCGTGGAGGTGCCGATGGAGCCCGTCCGCGCCCTGAAACGCATCGCCTTCCTGCTCGAACGCGGCAGGGCCGATACCTACCGTGTGCACGCCTTCCGCACAGCCGCCGACGCGGTGGCCGCGATGGCGGACGGCGAGGCCGCCCGACGGGCGGCGGCCGGTTCGCTGGAGGCGGTCAAGGGCATCGGGCCGAAGACCGCGCAGGTGATCCGGGAGGCGGTGGCCGGGGACGTACCCGGCTATCTGGCACGGCTGGAGGAAGAGGCCGCCGCCCGGCCCGCCGAGGGCGGCGAGGACCTCCTCGCGCTCCAGCGCGGCGACTGCCATCTGCACTCCGACTGGTCGGACGGCGGCAGCCCCATCGAGGAGATGGGACGCACCGCGGCGGAGCTGGGCCACGAGTGGGCGGTCCTCACCGACCACTCGCCCCGGCTGACCGTCGCGAACGGACTCTCCCCGGACCGGCTGCGCCGGCAGCTGGCGGCGGTCGCCGAGCTCAACGAGCGGTGGGCGCCGTTCCGGCTGCTCACCGGCATCGAGTGCGACATCCTCCCCGACGGATCCCTCGACCAGGAGGAGGAGCTGCTGGCACAGCTGGACGTCGTGGTGGTCTCCGCGCATTCCAAGCTGAGGATGGACCCGGTCCCGATGACCGGACGCCTGCTCGCGGCCGTCCGCCACCCGCGGGCGAACATCCTCGGACACTGCACGGGACGGCTGATCGCGGACCGGAAGCGCCCGGAGTCCCGGTTCGACGCGGACGAGGTCTTCGCCGCGTGCGCCGAGGCGGGCACCGCGGTGGAGATCAACAGCCGGCCGGAACGGCTCGACCCGCCCCGTCGGCTGCTGAGCCGCGCCGTCCAGGCGGGCACCCTCTTCGCCATCGACACCGACGCCCACGCGCCCGGACAGCTGGACTGGCAGATCCACGGCTGCGCCCGCGCCGAGGAGTGCCGGGTCCCGGCGGAACGCGTCGTCACCACGTGGCCGGCCGATCGGCTCCTGGCCTGGTCGCGCGAGGGCACGACCCCGGAGCGGGCCCGCTCCGGGGTGGACGGGGCCGTCGGCGCAGCCCCGGGACAGGAGCGGTGAAGCCATGACGGCCACGAGCGTGCGAGGAATCGACCACATCGGGGTCACGGTCCCCGACCTGGAGACCGCGACCCTCTTCCTCACGAGAGCCTTCGGCGCCGAGGTGCTCTACGACGCCCTGCGCCGCCAGGACGGACCGAACGGCGGACCCGATGTCGAGCAGCGGCTCGGCGTCCCGGCGGGCACCCAGCAGTTGGCGATCAGGATGCTGGCCCTCCCCGGCGGCGGGCCGGGCATCGAGCTGTTCGAGTTCCAGGGCCCCCGCCGCGAACCCCCGGCGCTGCCCTGCGACTTCGGCTGGCAGCACGTGGCGCTGTACGCCGACGACCTGGACGCGGCCGTCCGGGACTGCGTGGCCGCGGGTGCCACGCTGCTCGCCGGGGCGCAGCCGCTGCCGGGCCCCGAGGCGGGGGAGCACAACCGGTTCGCGTATCTGCGCACCCCGTGGGGCAGCACCCTGCAACTCCTCACGTACCCCGACCCCCAGCCCTGGCAGCGCGCCGCACCCGGCGGCTCCGACACCGGCACCTGGCCCACCGACCCGGCGCGCCCAGGCCCTAGTTGAGCTCCGCGAGCACCCGCAGCGTGTGCGGGTCCGGTGCTGTCACCAGCAGATCGGTGACCGGCCCCTTGCGCCACAACTCCAGCCGCTCCGCGATCCGTTCGCGCGGTCCGACGAGCGAGATCTCGTCCGCGAACGCGTCGGGCACCGCCAGCACCGCCTCTTCCTTGCGCCCTTCGAGGAAGAGCCGCTGGATCCGCCGCGCCTCCTCCTCGAAACCCATCCGCGCCATCAGATCGGCATGGAAGTTACGGGCCGCGTGCCCCATGCCCCCGATGTAGAAGCCGAGCGTGGCCTTCACCGGCAGTAGCCCCTCGGCGACATCGTCACAGACCTGCGCACGGACCATCGGCGCGATCATGAACCCGTCGGGCAGATCGGTGAGCGACGCCTCGTACACGTCGGTGCGCAGCGGCGACCAGTACAACGGCAGCCAGCCGTCGGCGATGCGTGTCGTCTGCGCGATGTTCTTCGGACCCTCCGCCCCGAGCAGCACGGGGAGTTCGGCCCGCAGCGGATGGGTGATCGGCTTCAGCGGCTTGCCCAGGCCGGTGGCGTCCGGACCGTCGTACGGATGGGAGTGGAACCGGCCGGCCAGCTCGACGGGGGCCTCGCGGCGGAGCACCTGGCGGATGACGTCGACGTACTCCCGGGTCGCGGTCAGCGGGCTCGTGGGGAACGGCCGCCCGTACCAGCCCTCCACCACCTGCGGCCCGGACAGCCCGAGGCCGAGCATCATCCGGCCGCCGGAGAGATGGTCGAGGGTGAGGGCGTGCATCGCGGTCGCGGTAGGGGTGCGCGCCGCCATCTGCGCGATGCCGGTGCCCAGCCGGATCCGGGAGGTGTGCGCGGCGATCCAGGTCAGCGGGGTGAACGCGTCCGACCCCCAGGCCTCCGCCGTCCACACCGACGCGTACCCCAGCTCCTCGGCCCGCCGGGCCAGCTCCAGATGGGCGGGGTCCGGGCCGCGACCCCAGTACCCGAGCGCGAGTCCGAGCCTCATCTCCGCCGCCTCCCAGCATTTCTGACGAAGCGTCAGCCATGTGACGCACGACGGAGGGTACGACAGCGGCCCCCCGCCCGGAAGGGGCGGAGGGCCGCTCTCGTACTGCCGTGGGGTGCGGGATCAGCCGCGCTGGATGCCCGTGGTGTCCTGGAGCACACCGCGACGGCCGTCCTGGGTCTGGGCGATGAGGCCCGGACCGCGCTGTTCCACCGCGAGGTACCAGGTGCCGGGCGCCAGTTCGGCGATCGGCGACGGCGAACCGTCCTCCCCGTACAGCGGGCGGGCCACCGGCACCGCGAACCAGAACGGGGTGAAGTCACCGGTCGGCGCACCCGCGGCGGGGGCCTGCTGGGCACCCGCCTGGGGCTGCGGCTCCGGCTGACCGGGCTGCGGCTGACCGGGCTGCGGCTGACCGGGCTGCGGCTGGGCACCGTAGGGCTGCTGCTGACCCGGCTGGCCGCCGTACGACGGCTGCTGGGCACCGGGGTAGCCGTATCCCTGGCCGGGCTGCGGCTGACCGCCGTACGGGGGCTGCACGCCCCTCGGGCCCGAGGCGCTCACCAGCGGGGCCTTGAGCGCGGGGACCAGCGGGGTGGCGACCGCGCCGCCCGCGAGCACGATCGTGGCGAGCAGGCCGAGGATCAGCCCGGCGCCCGTGTTGCTGCCGTCGATGATCGTCCAGAAGGCCGTCCACACCGCGAAGATGCTGAGCGCGGCACCGAACTGACCGAGGTCGAAGCCGACGACCTTGCGGCCCGGGGTGGCGCGGCCCACGATGACCAGCGCCGCTCCGATGATCCCGGCCAGGTAGACGCTCATCAGGAGCCCGAGCGAGTCCCAGGCGTTCGGGGCGTTGTAGCGGGAGCAGTTGATGCCCGCAGGACAGTCGAAGCCGTAGAGGTCGAGGAAAGAGGCGATGAACAGCACGACCGCTGCTCCGATCACCACGCCGTCGCCTCGAGTGAGGGAGCGGATATTCACGTGAAGGTCCTTAGTCGATCGTCTCGTCGGGGCGGTCGTCGCTGCCGCCTGCACGGGTGCGGCGGGCACGGCACGAAGCTCGGGGGGCGCGGCCCCCATCGTACGGATGAATCTATCGTCTGATCGGGTGGGTTGTGTCCCTGCCCGGACGCCGGACGCACATCCCCCCAATTTCGCCTCAGAACTACCTCTTGCTACCCGTTGAGGTAGCTGCTGATGCCGTCGGTAATCCCCTGTGCCGCCTTCTGACGCCAGCCCGCGCTGGTGAGCAGGGCAGCATCCTTCGGATCACGCATATTGCCGCATTCGATGAACACTTTGGGCACGGTCGACAAATTAAGTCCGCCCAGGTCCTTGCGAATGTCCAATCCGGTATTGCCACCGACGTAATTGGAAGGCGCACTTCCGGTAGCGCGGACGAATAGCCCCGCGATCCGGGTGCCGAGGTCGCGCGACGGTTCGACGATCTTCGAGGTGTCCGCAGCCCCGCCCCGCACCGGCCCGGGGAGGATCACATGGAAACCGCGGTTGCCGGCCGCTGAGCCGTCCGCGTGCACCGACACCACGGCATCGGCCCGCGCCTCGTTGCCGATCCGGGCCCGTTCGTCGACACACGGCCCGTACGCGCGGTCGTTGTCGTACGTCAGCACGACCTTCGCGCCCTGCTTCTGGAGGAGGGTGCGCAGCCGGTGCGAGACATCGAGGGTGAACTGTGCTTCCGCGTAACCGGAGTTGGTCGACGTTCCGGTGGTGTCGCACTCCTTGTGCGTGGTGCCGATGTCCACCTGGCGGTTGATCTCGCGGGTATGCAGGTGGTTGTTCGGGTTGTGCCCGGGGTCGATGACGACGGTCTTCCCGGACAGCGGCCCGGTGGCCCCGCCGCCCGTGGACTTCGACGGCTTCGCGGACGGGGTGGGGGAGGCGGACGTCTTCTCCGGCGCCGGAGCGGTCTTCGACGGTGGCGGGGCAGAGGTACCGCTGCCGCCCTGCCGGGGCTCGGCCTGCGCCCCGCCGACGACGTCGCCCGCGCCGCAGCCCGCGGCGGTCAGGCACACGGCGACGAACGCGGTGGCGGCGAGCAGGGACCGGCGGCGCCGGGTGGGGGGAACACTCTCGTCGTACGGCACCACGCGATGCTATCGGGGCCCTCGGACGGCCGCCCTCAGATGCCGGTTCCGGTACGCCGCAGTACCCGCAGCGAATCCGTCACGGACACCTCGGTGAACGCACCGGAGGCCAGCGCCCGCAGATAGACGCGGTACGGCGCCTGGCCGCCGTGCGCGGGGTCCGGGAACACATCGTGGATCACCAGCAGCCCGCCCTCGGCGACATGCGGGGCCCAGCCCTCGTAGTCGCCGTTGGCGTGCTCGTCGGTGTGGCCGCCGTCGATGAAGACGAAGCCCAGCTTCCCGCCCCAGACCGCCGCGACCTGCGGGGACCGTCCGACCAGCGCCACGACGTGGTCCTCCAGGCCTGCCGCGTGCAGGGTCCTGCGGAAGGTCGGCAGCGTGTCCATCCGGCCGACCTCCGGGTCCACCACGGTCGGGTCGTGGTACTCCCAGCCGGGCTGCTGCTCCTCGCTGCCGCGGTGGTGGTCGACGGTGAGGGCCGTCACACCGGCCGCCCGCGCGACATCGGCGAGCAGGATCGTGGAGCGCCCGCAGTACGTGCCGACCTCCAGGATCGGCAGCCCCAGCGCGGCGGCCCCGGTGGCGGCCGTGTACAGCGCGAGTCCCTCGACCACCGGCATGAAGCCCCTGGCGGCCTGGAAGGCGGCGAGAATCTCGGGCGCGGGCTCGACGACGGACTCGGCGGGCACGGGTTCCTCCTGGTGGGGACGGGTACGCGTTCGACGGCGCCCCATCGTGCCGTACGCCCCCGCCGAAGGAGTCGGCGGGGGGCGCGGCCGCCCCGCGCTCCCCGGAGGCCGACGGCCTGGTGACGGTGGCGCCGCAGCCCCGCTTTAGCTCGCGCGGCACATCGAGGAGCTGTCCGCGGTGAACGGCTTCCTCGACTCCCGGGGGCTGGCCTGGTCGATCCCCAGCGGCGACGGGATCGGCGAGCAGCACTTCGGCCCCGAGGTGCGGCAGTACCTGGACGCGGCCCGGTCGGACTTCCACGACGTCCCAGCCGTACCCCGCCCATGCACCATGTGAAGGCAGCACGGACAGGGCTCGGTTCCCTCACCGCGCGGGCGAAGGCGCGGCACCCCTGAAAGACAGCAGTCCGTCATGATCGGACTGGCTCACATCTCGCGGGGCGGACCAGGGCGGGGAGGGGCACGCCTGTCCCTACCAAGGCTTGTCCGGTCGGGGTCGTCCGCCTACTTGCTTCCAGTACCAGACAGGCGGACCGCTCTCGCGCGGGCGCTACCCGTTCCCGTTCTCGGGCCCGTTCGGGCTTGCGGTCTGTCCTCGCAGCTCGGCCAAGGAACGCTGGTACAGGGTGTGTCCCGTGTAGTGCGCGTGTGCAGGAGCCGGCGAGGCATCCTCGATCACGTGTTGCGCGGCAGCCTTGAGCACGGCGCCCCATGCCAACACGTGCTGCTGTGCAGCTCGTCCGCACTGCTGCGGTTCGCCGGGCAGGCACAGCGGCAGGGGTTGCGGCAGCAGCTTGCCAGCGGCGTGCCGGACGTACCGTGCTACGGAAAGCCACTCCTCCTCGCTCCGGTGTACGGTGGCGCTTCCCGCATCTCCGCACCACGCGCCGAAGTCGTCTCCGTGATCGTGCATGTTCGCTGTCTCCTGTACCTGTCAGGCGGGTGCGCCGATGGCAGACGCCCCCGCGTTGCTTGCCTCTCGTGGGTCACAGTGCCCCACGGAAGGGACGCAGGGCCCACACGGGCCGCACATGGGAAGGAACTGCGGCGGGGTGCACGACTGAACTCCGGTTCCGTGCACGGCCGCGATGTCCGCAGTGACCTCCGCTGCCTGTGCGCCGTTCCAGACCTCGGCCACGGGAGTGGCCTTGACGTTGCCCATGGTGAGGAACCGCCCGAGGACGCACGGCCACATGTCGCCCGTGGGACCGATGGCGCACTTCTCATGTGCGCAGTGCCCGCACAGATCCTCGATCGTGGGCGCGGCCCCCTGACTGGCCCGCCCGAACGCGCGGGTCCGATCCCCGCCCACCTGCGGAACGCCGAGCGACACCAGGTCCTGCGCCGCTTCCTCGACACGCTGTCCGCTGCGCACCGCGACAACCCCGCCCCGCATGGCGATGCCGAGTTTCAAAGCCTTCTCGACGTTGGCGCGCGTCTTGCGGTGCGAACCGCGGAGCCCGGTCACCTGGTCGTGCTCGGCGGCGGTGTCCGAGTAGTACGACGTGGCGAGCTTGACGCCGTACTGCGTGAACGCGTCCCACAGAGCGTCCCGGATGTGCGCCATGTTCGAGAACACCTCGATGCCGAGCCCTCGCCCGTGCGCGTGCTCGATCAGCTCGGGCAGGTTCGGGTACAGGGTCGGTTCCCCGCCGATGAACTGCACGTCCGCCACCGTGCCCATGTCGGCAAGCTGATCGATCACGCTCAACCAGTCGGCCACGGTCATGGTCCCGTGCGTTCCCTTGGGTCCGCTGTCCGCGTAGCAGTGTGAACAGGTCTCCTGACAAAGCCCGGTCACCTCCAGCCATGCGAACCGGAGCGCCGATAAAGTTGTTGCTGCCATGAGTGATCGCCTCTTCTGTGTCGGTGGGTCCTCGGGTGCACGGTCCGGCGGGAAAGTGGCTGCTTTCCCGCCGGGCTAGTTGGAGCGGGGCCGGTCGGCCGCGCTGTCCTGCGTCGCTTCCCTCCGCCCTTGCTGGCGAATGTCCACAGGGACTTCGTGCAGCAGCGCCTTACGTTGTGCTGCTGCCTGGTTGTCGCCGGGGGTGGTCGGCTCCCCGCCCGTACTGCGCTTGGCTTCCTTCCTCACCGCCGCCACGGTGGGGCTGGACTTCTTGAACACTGGTCGCGTCTTTCTGCGTGCCGAATCCGGCCCCGGTTGGGGGCGGGGATGCTCGCTCCGCTCTCCGCCGTCACACGGAGTCGAGCGAGCCGCCATCGGATGAGCTGCCGGGCGTGAGCGGTCCGGAGCCTTGGGAAGTCCCCACCGATGACGGAAGTTGTGGGGTGGGCTACGGAAGGGGAGGCGAGCAAGCCGGAACATGGGTCACGACTTGTGACCACTCCGGATCAACTCGCCCCACTCCACGAAGCGCGCACGGAGCCAATCGCGATCCACGCCCGACCCAGAGGCGAGTTCCTTCATCGTCGTCCCGCTCCGGTACTTGGCGATCAGCTCGTCTCGGGCCGCAACCGCGGCTTCTCGGGCTGCCGCCACTTCCGCGGGCGTACGTCGGATTCGGGGGCGCTGGTTGAAACTGGGGCTACCCATGTCTGCCTGATCTCTCATCTGCCGGGTGGAGCCGCCCGACTGCCACCGTCCCTTTGACATGGGGGCAGCCGGGCGGGGTCTGGTGGGGGTTAGGCGCTGGTCAGCGTGGCCGGTGCCTGCATGGACTCCGGTATGAGCAAGGGGCGAGCGGTGAGCCCATACCAACCGGTCCTGTCCCTGGCAACGAACTCGAACTTGGCCCCCGTGGCGAGCTGGTGCAATGCGTCGTCCTGGCGCTCGTCGTCGTCGGCCCACGCACGTAACTCGGTGGGTGCGTCGCGCACGGACGGGGCACCGGCCGTAACACGACCGAGGGAATCCACGGACTGTCGGCAGGATCCGGGCCCAGCCCGTGCGCAAGCCGGTCGGCTTGTCCCTGGAGTCACCGGAGCGCAAGCCGCGGAGTCGCCGTGAGGGTTCCGCCGAGATAGACGGTCGTCGCCCGCGTGCACTTCGACCAGGAACTGTTTCGGCACGTTGGGAGCCGTGCTCACAGCCCGCCCCGGCTGCTTCTGAGATTCCGCAAAGCGGTCTCGACGCTGAGTCGTTCGGCGGGGGTCAGTGCGCGAACCCACTCGGGCTCGGTTTCCCATTCGGCACCACCACCGACCGGCCGCAGCGACCAGTACGGGCCGGCGAGCCCACGGAACTCTCCGATTCGGCTACGGCTCGTGTCCCGCATCAGCGCCCCCTCGGAGGGCGGTACCGGCTCTGCATTCACTCGCCTGTTCCTTCCGCTGCGAACCCGACTGTTCGCTCTAGGCAACCGCGTAATCACCCCCGGCGGTACTGTTGTGAAGCGCACAAGGATTAAGAGCGTTAAGCGCTTAACGCAGTCGTGCGTGGGGAGTTGAACGACCGTGGGCACCAGCGAGGCGAACACAGCACTGGAGCGGCTGTTCCGCGAGACTGGATGGACGCTGCGGCAGTGCGCGCAAGCGATCAACCGGGTTGGGACTGAGCGCGGCACCCCGAAGCAGTACCATGCGCCTTCCGTTCACCAGTGGTTGAGCGGGAGCGTGCCGCGCGAGGATGCCCGGCCGTTGATCTTGGAAGCGTTCGCCCGGCGCCTCGGGCGGCCCGTCACGTATGCGGAAGTCGGCTTCCCAGATCCCGAGGACGGGACGGAGGCAACACCGTCCAGCACGGTTGACGGGATCATTGATCTCGGACGGTTGGACATGGACCCCTCCCGCCGCAGTGTGCTCAGCGTCGCTCTGTTCTCCGTCGCACTGACAGTGCCTAACTGGCCGGACGTGGTGGGGCGCATGGAAGCTGCGCAGATAGGCAGCCGGACCCGCATCGGCATGTCCGATGTGCACACGGTTTCTGCCATGACAGAGCAGCTCTCGTCAATGGACGACCAGTTCGGAGGCCGAACTGCTCGCCCCCTCGCCGCAACCTTCCTGGTGAACACGGTCGCTCCGTTCCTCAGGACGGACGGCCCCGAGGACGTACGCAAAGCCATGATGTCCGCGGCTTCCGATCTCTGCTACCTCACCGGATACATGGCGGTTGACGAGGGTCTGCACGGGCTCGCACAGCGCTACTACCTGAAAGCACTGGAGCTTGCGGGAGCGTCGGAGGACCACCTTACGTACTGCACCACGCTTCGGGGCATGAGCGTGCAGGCGGTGGACCTGGGACAAGGGCCGATGGCCATGCGGCTCGCGGATGCTGCGGCGGCTTCCTCTCCCCAGGCCGGTCCGCGAATGCGTGCCTTTCTCGCCGGCCAGCAGGCACATGCGTCCGCACAGGTCGGCGACCGGCGCTCCGCGCTCGTCTACTTGAAGGAGGCCGAAGTCGCCATGGACAAGGCGGAGTCTCGTGGGAAGGCGTTCGGCTCGTACGCCCCCGCATCACTCAATTACCACACCAGCCAGGTCCGGTTCGAAATGGGCGACGTGCACGGCGCTGTTGCTGCCATGCAGGAGTCGGACAGGCTTCGAGACAGCGTCTACCGGCGTACTCGCGTCAAGGAGCGGGCGATCCTCGCCGAGCGGCAACTGGCTGTGGGACATCTCGAAGCCGCGTGCCAAACGTGGGGGCTCGCGCTGGACGATTACCCGCTGGTCAACTCGGGGCGCATCGACAAGCGGATGACGGACATGTTCAACCTCATTCGCCCCCACGCCCGGAACCATGACGCCCAAGCCCTGTACGAGCGCGCACGCGAGACGGTTCGGCCCGAGCTAGTCCCGGCGTAGCGAGAGCCCCGCCACGCCCCAAGTTGGGGCGCTCGCACTGGTCGATACGGGCAACACAGATGCAGTAATCCGTCAGTGTGGCGGTATCCACGGCGCCGATACCGGCCGTGAACTCCAGTACCGGGACGACCCTGCGCCACTCGCGTGAAGCGACTTCCCGGTAACGGGCGTTCACCGCGCACTGATCTCCGGGCACGTCCGCGAACGTGTCCGTCCAGTCCGGTTCGGACAGCTCGGCGGTCGGAACCCGCACACCCTCGGAAACGGGGCGCTTGCCGGGGTTGCCCTCGCGGATCACCTGCAGCGGCGGTGTCTTACGCATCGGGTCTGCCATTCCCTCACCCCTCCCATAGGCCGTGAGTCGGTCATGTGGACAGCGCGGAGCCTCCCCGCGCAAAGGGCGGTAGCTGCGGCGCGAGCTTTTTGCCTCCCTGCCGCTCAGCAGCGAGAGGGGCGGGGTCACCCCCTGGTCAGAACGGCGGACGCTCAGACGCTTCATGCCGAGAGCGAACCTCAGCAGCGAATCCGCCCGGCTGATTGCGCGCGGTCTCGCCGTTGTGACACGTCACGCACGGAGGGCGAAGATGCTTCGCCGCATCCGGGTTCGCCTCACCCCGCGCGATCAACTCGCGCCGAGACAGCGGGAAGTGATTTGCCACGTTCGCCGCGCGACCGCGCAGGACACACCGCGGGTTGGCGTACAGGTACGTCCCACGGATGCGCTGCCACCGCGTTGTGTCGACAGCGCCACCACGTGACGCACGATCCTTGTCCGCTTCCCTCTGGTGCCGAGCGCAGCGGCCACCACGGGCAGTCAACTCGGGGCACCGGGTACCGAGCACGGCGGGCGGGGCCTACGGGGCACGTCAGGTTCTCCTAACCTCAGTGAGTTGCGATTCCGGCTCTCCAGCCGAATTGGCTGCCACCCTGCGCGTGTTGCAAGTCAGCGTCGTTCCGATTGGTGGGATATCGACCTGCTGGGACAACGTGTGTTCACAGCGGTGAACAAACGGCCCCGACGTGGTGGTCTCATCGCTTCCTACGACGTCACGGAACGGGCGGCTCCGGAAACTTGCACAAAGTGTGCAAGTCGAGCGCCTGCCGGGCGTCTGTAATGAGGTCCACCAACACACGAGAGGCAGCCATGACGCCCAAGACCGAACGCAGCCCCGCAATCGAACTCCGCATCGGCGGGGCGCACTTGACGATCCAGCGCATCCCCGGATGGCTGATGGCAGCCTTCGCCACGACCACAGGTAGCGGGCTCGCCGCATGGTTCACGTCCCGGTGACGGTTCTTGACGAACTAGATCCGGATGAACCAGCTCCGGGGAGTTCCAGCACACACGTCAAGATCCACTTCTGAAACGCACCCTAGCTCCGTGCGCTGGGAGACCCGGAGGGCAACGAGTTCTGCGTCGGCGCAGCCTCTGCGTGATGCGCGAGCAGCGGGACAGCACCGGTTCCGGGCGCAATGACGTACGCCCCCGCCGGACGCGATGCGTGTGCGGCGGGGGCGTACGAGGGGTGAGCCCGGGTCGGGGCGCCCCTGGCAGGGATGCGATATGGAGGTCAGCAGCTCTGCCAGAGTCGGGTCATGACCCGGACGCCGAAGCGCAGGCCCTCCAGCGGGACGCGCTCGTCCACGCCGTGGAAGAGCCGGCCGTAGTCCAGGTCGTGCGGGAGCTTGAGGCCCTTGAAGCCGAAGCAGCGGATGCCGAGGTGGGTGAAGGCCTTGGCGTCGGTGCCGCCCGGGTTGCAGTACGGGACGGGGTGGCCGTCCGGGTCCTCGGCGCGCACGGCCTCGCACATGGCGTCGACCAGCGGGCCGTCGAACGTGGTCTCCAGCGCGATGTCGTGGTTGACCCACTCGCGGCTGACCGAGGGGAGGAGGAGCTTGTCGATGGTGTCGATCAGCTCCTGCTCGTGGCCGGGCAGGAAGCGGCCGTCCACCCGGGCGGTCGCCTTTCCGGGGATGACGTTGGTCTGGTAGCCGGCGTCGAACATGGTGGGGTTCGCGGAGTTGCGGAGCACCACCTGCATGAAGTCGGAGACCGGGCCCAGCTTCGCGAGGCTGCCCTCGATGTCGTTCTCGTCGAACTCGACACCGTAGAGGCGGGCGGCCTCTTCGAGCAGGGCGCGGACCGGTTCGATCAGCCGGATGGGGAAGGTCTCGCGGCCGATCCGGGTGAGGGACTCGGCGAGGTCGGTGACCGCGTTCTCGTCGTTGGGGGACGAGCCGTGGCCGGCCCGGCCGGTGGCGGTGAGCTCCATCCAGGCCATGCCGCGCTGGGCGTTCTCGATCGGGTAGAGGCGACGGGTGTCGTCGATGGCGAAGGAGAAGCCGCCGCCCTCGCCGATCGCCTCGGTGACCCCGGCGAACAGCTCCGGGCGGTGCTCGACCAGCCAGTGGGCGCCGAACTTCCCGCCCGCCTCCTCGTCGGCGAGGAAGGCCAGGACCAGGTCGCGCGAGGGCCTGGTGCCGGTGCGGGCGAAGTGGCGGGCGGTCGCCAGCATGACGGCCACCGTGTCCTTCATGTCGATCGCGCCGCGGCCCCAGAGGTAGCCGTCGCGGATCTCGCCGGAGAACGGCGGGACCTGCCACTCGGAGGCGTCGGCCGGGACCACGTCCAGGTGGCCGTGGACCAGGAGGGCGCCGCGCTCCGGGTCGGCGCCCGCGATCCGGGCGATGACACTGGCGCGGCCCGGGGCGGACTCGACCAGCTCGGACTCGATGCCCACCTCGGCGAGGCGGCCCACCACCCAGTCGGCGCTCGCACGCTCGTTGCTGGTGGGGTTGGAGGTGTCGAACCTGATCAGTTCGGCGCAGAGTTCGATGACCTCGTCCTGGGCCTCGGCGGACGCCGGGACGAGGGAGGGGGCGGTGGGGTCGAGGGGGGTCATGCTGCTCCCACAGGGGTTGTCGCGCGGGCGGCGGGGGCGGCGTCGTCCTCGTCGTCCAGGGTGGAGGTGCCGTACGGCTTCACCCAGCCCAGCAGGCCGAGGACGCTGTACAGGATGAAGGCGGTGGCCAGCGAGTTCAGGGCCGGGATGCCGCCGTCGTAGAACTTGCCGACGCAGAACGCCGCGATCCAGATGGCGATGGACATCGGCACCCAGGTCGGCGAGGACTTCGGCAGGGTCTCCGACTCCCGGGTCTCGTCCAGCGGCTTGCGCATCCGCTTGACGACCCAGTACTCGGCCACGATGATGCCGCCGATCGGCGGGATGGCGACGCCGAGGACCGAGAGGAACTCGGTGAAGTGGGTCATGATCCCGACCGCGGACAGGGCGGTGCCCGCGATGCCGAGGACGATCGTGACCGCGCCGCGGTGCAGCCGCTTGCCGAAGACGACCTGGAAGAAGTTGACGACGCCGAGGGAGGAGCCGTACAGGTTCCAGTCGTTGATCTTGGCGGTGGACATCAGGACCACGATGACGCCGAAGGCGCCGGAGGTGGAGAGCACGATGTGCGAGACCTCGTTGCTCTTCACCAGGTGGCCCAGGAGCACACCGGTCAGGCCGACGATGTACTCGGAGAGGATCATCGACGAGGCGCTCTGCAGGAAGACGTGCGAGCCCTTCCGGTTGTACCGCGTCATCTCCGGGGACACGATGGCGCCGGTCATGTAGCCGCCCGCGATGGCGGTGGCGGCGACGGCGAGCGGGATCGTCTGGCCGGGCGGCGGCGAGTGGATCAGCTCGCTGAACGAGTGGTCCTTCAGCGTCGAGATGACCGACCAGGCGACCATCGCGAAGAACAGCGGCGTGACGATCTTGGCGAAGGCGGCCATGTACTTGAAGCCGAAGATCACCAGTGCGGTGATGGCGATGCCCGCCAGTACGCACCACATCCAGGACGGGCCGCCGACCAGCGCCGAGACGCTGTTGCCGAAGATCGTGTTCTGGACGCCGAACCAGCCGACCAGGCTGACCGCGATGACGAAGCTGACCAGCGCCGAGCCGTTGCGGCCGAAGCCGACCCAGCGGGTCAGCATCGGTGTCGCCAGACCCTCGCGCATACCGGCCAGGCCGATCGCGAAGATCACGACCTCCAGGATCACCGCGCCGAGCGTGAAGGCGAGGAAGGCGTCCCCGAAGGTCATGCCGACGCCGATGGTGGCGCCGAGGGTGAACTGCGAGATCGAGCCGGACTGGGCCAGCCACTGGAGCAGCATCGACCAGAAGCCGAAGCGCTTGTCGCGCGGGACGCGGGACAGCGAGTAGTCGTCGCTGCCGATGGCCTTGGCCTCGGGGGCCGCGGCCCCGGCCTGCGGGGTGGCTGCCATCAGGACTCCTGGGGTGTGCGGCCGAAGGTCTGCAGGTGTGCCAGCGACCCGTAGCGGTTGACGAGGTTGTCGAACTCCACCGCGTCGTGGAAGTCCAGTTGGCCGCTGCCGTAGGCCTTGGCGACCTCCACGGCGTAGCGGGCGGCGGACGCGATGTCCGCCTCGTGGCTCGCGCCCGTACCGCAGCCCGGCACCGCGGCGGCCGAGGTGATGGCCAGACCGACGACCGGGGCGGCCGTCGAGGTGGAGGGCTGAAGGATCGAATTGATGTGGTGTGCCCCGTTACCGTACGGGGTGATGTCCTGTGTGGTCACGGGGTACGTGACCAACGGCTCACCGGTCACCACGGCCAGCAGCTCGCCGAGCTGCTCGCTGACCCGGAGCACCCAGCCCTCCTTGACGGTGGGCGACAGGGCGAGGCCCTTGTGGTTGATGATCCGGTTGCCCTTGGTGGTGTCGATGGAGAGCACGGCCTCCATCTCGCCGGTCACCTCGTGGCGGTTCATGGTGGCGATGTCCACGGGCGAGCCCATGAACGGCACCGGGTCGTGCGGCTCGGTCGGCGCGTTCGGGCAGATGTGGGTGGCGACGATCACATCGCCGGGCAGTACGTCGCCACGGCGGCGCATGTCGAGCAGCTTGGCGGCGGTGGCGATGGCCGAGGCCGCGCCGTCGGCGTCGGAGACCAGGCCGGTCACCTCGGGCCGGGCGCCGATGCCGCCGAGCCGGCCCACCACGCCCAGCGTGCGGGCACTGCCCCCGGACGTACGCCCTCGGGCGCCCGGGATACGGACCATCACGAAGTCCGTCGAGCCCTGCTCGCCGACGACCGTGGTGACCTTCGCGGACGAGCCCTCGGTCCCGCTCACGGAGTCGAGGTACTCGACGACCGTCTTGCCATTGACCTGGGGATCGTCCAGCAGATCGACGATGTCCAGCACGTACTTCAACATGGGGGGCCTTTCTCGCTCATCCGGACACCCGGGCCGGCGCTAGGGCCGTCCGGCAGATCAGGGCCGGACAGGCCCTCGACGGGGAAGCGCGGGGCGGGGTGCTGAGGCCACATTCGGGATCGGATAGCGTTGAACGCAACTGTTTCCCGTTATTTGCAATTCAGGTCTGAATGGTGAGATGACGATGGCGGACTTCGATCTGGACCGGCGCACCCCCGCCGGAGCCCTGCAAACCGTCGACCGGGCGCTCCTCGTGTTGCTCGCCTTCGAGCGGACCAGACCCGACTGGGGCGTCACCGAGGTCGCCGAGGAGTTCGGCTGGGACACCTCGGTGGCCCAACGGCTGCTCGCCACCCTTGCCGGGCGCGGCTTCCTGGTCTCCGACCCGGTCACCCGCCGCTACCGCATCGGCCCCGCCGTGCTGCGCCTGGGCAGGCTCTGGGAGCGCTCCGGATCGCTGGAGCTGCTGGCCGGACCGGTCCTGGAGGAGCTGCGCAGGGTCACCGGCGACACCGTCCTGTTCTGCCTGCCGGACAGCTTCCACATGCGGTGCGTCGCCGCGGAGGAAGGGGAGGCCGGGCCGCTGCGCTACTACCCGCTGGTCGGCGAGCTCTACCCGGCGCACGCCGGAGCGACCAGCAAGTCGTACTACGCATACCTGCCCGACGAGCAGCGCCACCGGCTCTTCCGGGGCCGCCCGATGGCCCGCTTCACCGACCGGACGGTCACCGACCCGGACCGGCTGGAGGAGGAGTTCCTCAAGGTACGCGCCCAGGGGTACGCCTGGACGGTCGGCGAGTACGACACCGGCATCGCGACCATTGCCGTACCGGTCTTCCTCGGGCGCGAACCGTACGGCAGCCTCAGCCTCGGCGGCGCCGAGGAACTCTTCGAGGGCGCGCCGCAGGACCGGCTCGACGCGCTGCGCCACGCGGCCCAGTTGCTGGAGCGGCGGCTCACCCACCCCCCGCAGCGTCCGAAGTCCCGCCCCCGTCGCCCCCGTACCGACCGATGAACCGGAAGAGAACCAAGAGGAACCCCATGAATCTGCTGCTGCTCTCCAACTCCACCCAGCACGGCCGCGGTTATCTGGAGCACGCTCTCGACACCGTCACCGCGTTCCTGCCCTCCGGCGCCCGGCTGGCCTTCGTCCCCTACGCGCTCGCCGACTACACCGCGTACACCGCACGCGTCCGCGAGGCCCTCGCACCCTCCGGCATCAGCGTCCGCGGGGTCCATGAGAACGCCGACCCGGTCGCCGAACTCGCCGCGTCCGACGCCGTGTTCATCGGCGGCGGCAACTCCTTCCGGCTGCTGAGCGCCCTGTACCGGACCGGTCTGCGGGACGCCGTGACCGAGGCGGTGCGGGACGGGCTGCCGTACATGGGGGCCAGCGCGGGGACGAACATGGCGGCGCCCACCCTGCGTACCACCAACGACATGCCCATCGTGCAGCCGCCGTCCTTCGAGACGCTCGGCCTCGTCCCGTTCCAGATCAACCCGCACTATCTGGACCCGGACCCGGCCAGCACCCACAAGGGCGAGACCCGCGAGGAGCGGCTCACCGAATTCCTGGAGGAGAACGACGTGCCGGTGCTCGGCCTGCGCGAAGGGTCATGGCTGCGGGTCGACGGACGCCAGGCCCGGGTGCAGGGCGCCCGACCCGCCCGGCTGTTCACCCGCGGCGCGCAGCCGCAGGAGCTCGCGGTGGGGTCGGACGTCTCTCATCTGCTCATGACGACACCGCGGTTCGACGCTCCGGTGCGCTGACGCCCAGCACCAGATCGGCGTCGACCGGCAGGCCGTCGCCCGGGTAGGCGGCCGGGCGGGCGTTCGGCGCGTGCCCGGTGGCCGAACCGGCCAGCACGAAGTTGCCGCCGTGCGGGGCGGCCAGCGTGTAGTGGCCTTCCTCGTCCGCCACGGTGAGACCGGCCTGTCGGCCCCGGTGGTCGATCAGCGTGACATTGGCGCGGGCCACCGGGGCGCCGTCCGCGTCCAGCACCCGGCCGCGGAAGCCGCCCGAACCGGCGACCGGGCGGGAGGCGCCCGGCACCGGGGCCGGGGCGTCCTCGTCGCTGCTCGCCAGCAGCGCCGGGCGCATCGCGTCGCGCTGCGACGGCAGGAACGAGGCCAGCACCAGCCCGATCACCACCGCGCCCGTCGCGATCAGGAACGAGATGCGGAACCCCTCCATCGAGGGCAGCGGCACCCCGCCCGCGCGCACCGAGGTGTTCGCCAGCACCATGCCGATCACGGCGCTCGACACCGACGTGCCGATCGACCGCATCAGGGTGTTCAGGCCGTTGGCCGCACCGGTCTCGGACGGATCGACGGCCCCGATGATCAGCGCGGGCAGCGAGGAGTACGCGAGCCCGATGCCGGCCCCGAGCATCACCGCGATCACCACGGTCTGCCAGGCGGCGCTCATCAGCCCCAGCCCCGCCCCGTAACCGATCGCGATGATCAGCATGCCGAGCATCAGCGAGACCTTGGGGCCCCGGCGGGCGGAGAGCCGGGCGTACAGCGGGGCGACGAACATCATCGTCAGACCGAGCGGCGCCACGCACAGCCCCGCGACCACCATCGACTGCCCGAGGCCGTACCCCGTCGACGTCGGCAGCTGGAGCAGCTGCGGCAGGACCAGCGAGACGGCGTAGAAGGCGACCCCGACCATGATCGAGGAGAGGTTGGTGAGCAGCACCTCGCGCCGGGCCGTGGTCCGCAGATCGACCAGCGGGGCCGGGCTGCGCAGCTCGAACAGGCCCCACAGGACGAGGATCACCAGCGCGGCGGCGATCAGTCCGAGCGTGCTGCCCGAGGTCCAGCCCCAGTCGCTGCCCTTGGTGATGGGCAGCAGCAGGCAGACCAGTCCGAGCGAGAGACCCAACGCGCCGACGAGGTCGAAGCGGCCGGGGGCGCGCAGCGTGGTCTCCGGAACGGCCAGGACGGTGAGCGCCATCGACAGCACACCGAGACCGGCCGCGCCGAAGAACAGGGTGTGCCAGTCGGAGTGCTGGGCGACCAGCGCGGCGGCGGGCAGCGCCAGGCCGCCGCCGACCCCGATCGAGGAGCTCATCAGCGCCATCGCCGAGCCGAGCCTCTCGCGCGGCAGCTCGTCGCGCATGATGCCGATGCCCAGCGGGATGGCGCCCATGGCGAAGCCCTGGAGCGCACGCCCCACGATCATGACCACGAGATCGTCGGTGAAGGCGCATATCAGGGAGCCGATCACCATCACGGCGAGACTGGCGAGCAGCATCTTGCGCTTGCCGTTGAGGTCGCCGAGCCGCCCCATGATCGGGGTGGAGACGGCGCCCGCGAGCAG
Organism: Streptomyces sp. NPDC058240; assembly: GCF_042882135.1. Lineage (NCBI taxonomy): Bacteria > Bacillati > Actinomycetota > Actinomycetes > Kitasatosporales > Streptomycetaceae > Streptomyces > Streptomyces sp. NPDC058240. The sequence goes on along the minus strand of NZ_JBHVWT010000001.1, from coordinate 398,594 downwards.
TGTCGCGGTCATCACCCAGGTGGCGTTCGACGGGTCGGTGTGCAGAAGGGCGGGCAGGTCCTTGATGACGGGGACGAGCAGGGTCTGCATCACCGCGACGGTGATACCCGCGAAGGCGAGCACGGGGACGACCCCGCCGCCCGCCTTGCGCGGCCGCGGATCGGGGAGTTCCCCGGCGTGCTGTTCGTTCGTCGTCTGTGGCATGCGTGCGGCCTCCGGGCGGCGTGATCGAGGGTCTGGAAGGGGCATGCGGGCGGCGCGGGCGGGCAGCGCCGACCGCCAAGTGTGTGCAGGCTGAAACCTTCCCTGCGCCCAAGGTATTCCGGTGAACGCGGTACGAACGGGGCACGATGGCGCACGACGGCGCACTCGTGCCCTGTCCGACTGAACGTTGCGAGAACTGTCCCTGGTGACCTGCGATTCGCAACCTTCATTTGGGCAGACGAGGGCCGGAACATCTCACGATATGTTGCGCAATCGGCGGTCTGTTGGGAGTTGAGGAGGTGCGGAGCAGGCCTCGGGCGACCGGCTGTGCGTCTCCCCGCGTCAGCGGCAGGTGGAGGCGGCGCTGCAGCGGGCACGCCAGCTGAAGCGGGTCCGGAGCGCGCTGGTAGTACCCACGCCCCGGGCAGCCCCCGCCGATACCCGCCAGGCGGTCGCGCTGCCCATACGGGCTACCGCATCGTGCCCGTACATCCCTTACCCGCGACCACTGCACCAGGTAGGTAGGGAGAGCACAGCGAAACTGCCGGCCCTACGAGCGGAAGTCCATGCACGCGCAAGAGCCGAAAAAGAACGAAAAGCAGCCGCAGCGCCCCGCCCAGAGCGAGGTCGCGCGGCCGGGGGAGGCCCCGAGCAGTCGGGGGCCCGATGCGCTTCTCGAGCTGCAGCGCACCATCGGCAACGAGGCCGTCGTCCGTATGCTCCAGCGGGACCAGCACCAGCACCAGCACGGCGCGGGCTGCGGCCACCAACAGCCCACGGCGGAGCCGGTGCAGCGCTCCGCCGTGCACGACGTGCTGCGTGCGCCGGGCAAGCCGCTGGACGGACCGCTGCGCCAGGAAATGGAATCCCGCCTCGGAGCCGACTTCTCCGACGTCCGCCTGCACACCGACTCCGCGGCCCGCGACTCCGCTGCCGAGGTGGGTGCCCGTGCGTACACCTCCGGCAGCCATGTCGTCATCGGCGACGGCGGCGGCGACAAGCACACCCTCGCCCATGAGCTGACGCACGTCATCCAGCAGCGCCGGGGGCCGGTGGCCGGTACGGACAACGGGTCGGGACTGAGCGTCTCCGACCCCGGCGACCGCTTCGAGCGCCAGGCCGAGGCCAACGCGGTCCGGGTGATGAGGCGGACGCCCGAGCAGAGCGACCAGGGCCCCCGAGGTGCCCCCGTACAGCGGGAAGCGGACGCCATGGCCCGGGGCACGGCGCGCGGCACCGACGCGACGGTCCTCCAGCGCTTCTCCCTGGTCAACACCGAGGAGTTGGGGTCCGCACGGGTCTCGGAGAACGGCCTCTATCTCATGACCGTCACTCCCGGGGCGGACACCACCGTCATCTGGGTTGCGGAGAACGCCCCGGCGCCCAGGTACTGCACGCCAACCGGGCAGAGCGGGGACATCGGGGGGCGCACGTACGCGGAGTACGAGCCGTCGACGACCTTCCTCGCGGACTGTGCCCACACCGCCGAGGAGATCATGCACCAGCAGCGGCTGGCCCTGGGGCAGGACGCCAGCGAATTCGCCTTGGGCGGCCGCCAGTTCGGCTTGGGCGAAAGGGAAAACGCGGAGGGCGCCCTGGCCTACGCGCATGCCAGGCCCGGCGGCCCGCACGCGAACGGCGAGGAGCGGCCGGCCCCCGGCCAGGCGTTCGCCATCGTGGAGACCGCGTGGGACGAGGATTACGAGCTGCCCGCCAACACCAGCGGGTGGCCCTACCACGTGGCGGCCGTGGTCGCCGTGGACGGCGATGACCGCATCACCGTGGAGCAGGCCGCGGACGGCACCGACGCAAAGGCCCGCCAGGGGCACGAGGGCATCGTCGACATGTATACGGCGGGCACGGACCCGACCAACGGGCAGGCGCTGCCGCACAGTTTCCACGGGCGGAACACCGGCGCTCCGGTGCGGCACTTCTCGGTCGGCGCGATCACCGTCATCCTCCAGCCGATCAACGTGGGCGGTCTCGGAAGGGAGACCGGCCGCCGGAAGCTCATGTGACTCGACTCGACTCGCCTCGACCCGACTCGACCTGCCCGCCCTGACCCTGAACGCCCGCCCGTAGAACCCGAAGCCGGCCCGTAGCCGCCCCGCGAGGGCGCGGCTACGGCCTGTCGAGTCCGGCCGGCAGTCTTCACCAGGCGCACTCGGTTCGAGGTGCGCGAAGATCCGGCCGTCATCTGACCTTCCGTCAGAATGGAACGTGTTCTACTCTTGCGCCGTTCCAGTGGCTGCGACCGGCGAGGATCCGCATGGGCATCGGAATCACCGAAGAACACAGGGAGTTGGCGCAGGCCGTGCGAGGCTGGCTGGCGCGCGCCGTCCCACCGCAGGAGATCCGCAAGCTGCTCGACGCGGATGCCCCGGATGCCCCCGGCGTGCGCCCCGGGTACTGGGACGGGCTCGCGGAACAGGGCCTGCTCTCCATCCATCTGCCCGAGGCGTACGGGGGCGGGGGCGGCCGGCTCCTCGACCTGGCCGTGGTCCTCGAAGAAGCGGGCCGGGCCGCGCTCCCCGGCCCGTACCTGTCGAGCTCCCTCGCCTCCGCCGTGCTGCGCGGGGCGGGACCGCACGACCTGGTGCGCGGGCTCGCGGACGGTACGCGCATCGGCGCCGTCGCCCTCGGCCCCGGCACCCTCACCGCCGTCGAGCACGGGGACGGCCATCTGCTCGACGGCACGGCACCGCCCGTCCTCTCCGGCGCCGATGCCGACCTGCTCCTCCTCCCCGCCGAATCGGCCACCGGCACCCTCTGGTTCGCCGTCGACTCCGCCACCGAAGGGCTGACCGCCCGCCCGCACCGCGGCGCCGACCCGACCCGGCCCACCGCCTCGATCCACGCCGAGGGGGTGCTCGTCCCCGCCGCCCGCCTCGTGCGGACCGACACCACGCGGGTCCGCGACCTCGCCGCCGTCCTCCTCGCCGCGGAAGCCTGCGGAACCGCGGCCAGGGCGCTGCACACCGCGGCCGAACACGCCAAGGTCCGTGAACAGTTCGGCCGCCCCATCGGGCAGTTCCAGGGCGTCAAGCACCTCTGCGCCGACATGCTCGTACGGGTCGAGCGGTCCTGCGCGCTGGTGTGGGACGCGGCCCGCGCCGCCGACGAGGAGGCGGACCCGGACGTACGGTCCATGGTCGCCGCCCTCGCGGCGTCGGACGCGCTGGACGCCGCGTACGGCTGCGCCAAGGACTGCGTCCAGATCCTCGGCGGCATCGGCTTCACCTGGGAGCACGACGCCCATCTGTATCTGCGCCGGGCCCTGGTGGCACGGCAGTTGCTGGGGACCGGCGACACCCACCGGCTGCGGGCCGTCCGGCTGGCCGAGGGCGGGGCGCGCCGCGAACTCGCCCTCGAACTCCCCGCCGGGGCCGCCGCCCACCGGGCCGCCGCGCGCGAGGCCGTCGCCGCCGCCCGCGGCCTCGACCCGAAGGCCGCCCGCCGCGCCCTCGCCCCGACCGGCTACGCCGCCCCGCACCTCCCCGCCCCCTACGGCCTGGGCGCCGGTCCCGTCCAACAACTGGCCATTCAACGGGAGTTGGCGGAACAAGGGGTGAGGCTGAGCGACCTCGGGATCGCCACCTGGGTGGTGCCCTCGCTCATCGCCCATGGGACGGCCGAGCAGCAGGACCGCTATCTGCTGCCCACCCTGCGCGGCGAACTCCTGTGGTGCCAGCTGTTCTCGGAGCCCGGCGCGGGATCCGACCTCGCCTCGCTCCGCACGAGGGCGGAGCGGACCGAGGAGGGCTGGCGGATCAACGGACAGAAGGTGTGGACGAGCGCCGCCCAATGGGCCGATCACGGGATCCTGCTCGCCCGGACCGACCCGGACGCCCCCAAGCACCAGGGGATCGGTTACTTCCTCGTCGACATGAAGAACACCCCGGGCATCGACATCCGGCCGCTGAAGGAGATCACCGGCGACTCCCTCTTCAACGAGGTGTACTTCGACGACGTCCTGCTGCCCGCCGACGCCGTCGTGGGCGAGCCCGACGGCGGCTGGCGGGTCGCCCGCAACACCCTGGGCAACGAACGTGTCCACATGGCCGACCAGATGACCTTCGACACCGGCCTGGAGGCACTGATCGCCCGCTCCGGCGACCTCGACGGCGCCTGCCGGGCCCGCATCGGAGCTCTCGCCGCCGAGGCCCACGCGCTCGGCTGCATAGGACTGCGGACCACGATGCGGCAGGTCTCCGGGCTCGAACCCGGCGCGGGAGCCTCCGTCCGCAAGCTCGTCCAGACCACCCACCAGCAGAAGGTCGCCGAACTCGCCCTCGAACTCCTCGGCCCGGCGGGCGCGGCCGGCGAGGGGCCGGGGGAGCGGGTCCTGCACGGCTTCCTGATGTCCCGCTGCCTGACCATCGCGGGCGGCACCACCCAGGTTCAGCTCAATGTCGTCGCCGAGCGCATCCTCGGCCTCCCGCGCGATTGAAGGGACTTGCCATGAAGCCCGAGAAGCCCGAGAAGCCCGAGAAGCACGCGAAGCACGCGAAGCCCATGAAGCTCATGAAGGCGTACGTCGTCGGTGTCGGAATGACGAAGTTCGAGAAGCCCGAGACGCGCGACTGGCAGTACTGGGACATGGCGAAGGAGGCCGGGACGGCGGCGCTCGCCGATGCCTCCCTCGCGTACGGGCAGATCCAGCAGGCCGTCGTCGGCTACTGCTTCCAGGCCTCCACCGCCGGTCAGCGCGCCGTGTACGGACTCGGCCTGACCGGGGTCCCCGTCTACAACGTCAACAACAACTGCGCCACCGGCTCCACCGCCCTGATGATGGCCCGGCAGTTCGTCGAGGGCGGCGGCAGCGACTGCGTCCTCGCGCTCGGCTTCGAGAAGATGACGCGCGGCGCGCTCGGCGGCGGTGGCGCGGACGGCGGTACCGCTGCCCGCGGCGGAGCCGCTGATGCCTGGGGCAAGACGTCACCCGTGGCCCGGCACTACGGGATCATGGCCGCCGCCCACGGTTTCGAGATGAGCCCGCCCACCGCCCAGATATTCGGCAACGCGGCCCGCGAGCACATGGCGCGGTACGGGACGACCGAGGCACAGCTCGCCGCCGTCGGCGCCAAGAACCACCGGCACTCGGTGAACAATCCGTACGCCCAGTTCCAGGACCCGTACACGGTCGAGGAGATCCTCGCCGCGAAGACCATCCACAGCCCGCTGACCAAGCTCCAGTGCTCACCCACCTCCGACGGCGCGGCCGCCGCCGTCGTCGTGTCGGAACGCTTCGTCGAGAGCCACGGACTGGGCGACCGGGCGGTGGAGATCGCCGCCCAGGCCATGACCACCGACACCGGCGAGTCCTTCGCCTCGGGGACCTGCATCGACGCGGTGGGCCTGCCGATGTCGCGGGCCGCCGCCCGGCAGGTCTACGAGGCGTCGGGGCTCTCGGCCGCCGACCTGGACGTCATCGAACTGCACGACTGCTTCTCCATCAACGAGCTCCTCACCTACGAGGCGCTCGGGCTGTGCGGCGAGGGCGAGTCCGGAAAGCTCGTCGAGTCCGGGGCCACCACGTACGGCGGCCGCTGGGTGGTCAACCCGTCCGGCGGGCTGATCTCCAAGGGGCACCCGCTCGGCGCCACCGGAATCGCCCAGGCCGCCGAACTGACCTGGCAGCTCCGGGGCGAGGCGGGGAACCGGCAGGTGAAGGACGCCCGGGTCGGCCTGGCCCACAACATCGGGCTCGGCGGAGCGGCGGTGGTGACGCTGCTGCGGCGGTAGACCCGAATTCCGATGTACGGGGCGAAGCACGGGTGCGAGCATGACGGGCATGGTTGACGTCAAGACGCCCGTGCCGCCGCGAGAGCGGACCAGTACCCACACCTGGGCGGCGGTGCTCGCCGCCTGTGTCGGTCAGTTCCTCGTCGTGCTCGACGTGTCCGTCGTCAACGTCGCCCTGCCGTCCATGCGTTCCGACCTCCGGATGAGCTCCGCCGGACTCCAGTGGGTGCTCAACACCTACTCGATCGCGTTCGCCGGATTCATGCTCCTCGGCGGGCGCGCGGCGGACATCTACGGCCGCAAACGGATGTTCCTCATAGGCCTCGGCCTGTTCACCGCCGCCTCCCTGGCCGGTGGGCTCGCCCAGGAGGGCTGGCACCTGCTCGCCGCCCGTGCCGCGCAGGGGCTCGGTGCCGCCGTGCTCGCCCCCGCCACCCTGACCCTGCTCACCACCGCCGTCCCCGAGGGCCCGGACAGGACGAAGGCGATAGGCACCTGGATGGCCGTCGGCGCGGGCGGTGGCGCGGCCGGCGGGCTGATCGGCGGGGTGCTCACCGATCTGTTCTCCTGGCGCTGGGTGCTGCTGATCAATGTGCCGGTCGGGGTGCTCGTCCTGGCCGGCGCCGCCGTCCGGCTCGCGGAGGGCCGGGCCGGGGACCGGCGGCGGATCGACCTGCTGGGCGCGGTACTCGTCACGGTGGGCCTCGCCTGTGTCGCGTACGGCATCGTGCAGACCGAGGAGTCGGGGTGGACCGCGACGGCGACCCTGGCGCCGCTGCTCGGCGGGGTGGCCCTGCTGGGCGTCTTCGTGGCGGTGGAGGCCTGGACGGCGGAGCCGCTGATGCCGCTCCGGGTGCTCGGGACGCGGGCGGTGACGTCGGCCAACGCGGCGATGCTCGTGATCGGTTCGGCGACGTTCTCGATGTGGTATTTCATGACCGTGTACGCCCAGGCCGTGCTGGGCTACACCCCGCTGGAGGCCGGACTCGCCCTGATGCCCACGTCGTTGGCCGTCGTAGTCGGCTCGAAGTGCGCGCCCCGGGCGATGGCCGTGACCGGCGCGAAGAACCTGGCGCTCATCGGTACGGCCATCGCCGCCGCGGGCTTCGGCTGGCAGTCCACGATGGGACCCGACGGTTCGTACCTCACCTCGGTCTGCCTGCCCGGCGTCCTGATGATGGCCGGTACGGGCCTGGCGGCCACTCCGCTCGCCTCGCTGGCCATCGCCGGCGCGGCCCCCGGCGAATCCGGTCTGGTCTCCGGCCTCGTCAACACCTCCCGCACGATGGGCGGTGCGCTCGGTCTCGCCGCGCTCTCCACCGTCGCGGCGGCCCGCACCGCGGGCGGCACCGGACCGGAGGAGCTCACGGCCGGCTTCGCACTCGCCTTCCGGACGGCCGGCACGGTACTGCTGGGCGGACTGCTGATGATGGCGCTCTGGCTGCCCCGCCACCGGTCGGACCGGCGCTGAGGCGCACGGCCCGCGGGACGCAGGGCCCCTCGCTCGGGTCGTGCCGGGCGCGCGGGGTCCGGCCCGATCCGGGCGAAAGGCCTTACAGCCACCCCTGTTGCCGCGCCGCCCGGACCGCTTCCATCCGGTTGCGGGTGCCCGTCTTGCCGATGGCCGACGACAGATAGTTCCGCACCGTCGACTCGGACAGATGCAGCTTCGCCGCGATGTCGGCGACTGTCGCCCCGTCCACCGAGGCGTTCAGCGCGTCCCGTTCCCGCGCGGTCAGCGGGCTCGGCCCGGCGCTGAGCGCGGCGGCGGCCAACGCCGGGTCGATCACCGTCTCGCCCCCGAGCACCCGGCGGATCGCGGTGGCGAGCTCCTCGACGGGACCGTCCTTGACCAGGAACCCCGCCGCCCCGGCCTCCATCGCCCGGCGCAGATAGCCGGGGCGGCCGAACGTGGTGAGGATCAGCACCCGGCAGTCCGGCACCTCCTCGCGCAGATCGGCGGCGGCGTCCAGCCCGCTGCGGCCCGGGAGTTCGATGTCCAGGAGCGCCACATCGGGGCGGGACACCAGCGCGGCGTCCACGATCTCGTCCCCGGCGGCCACCTGCGCCACGACCTCGATGTCCGGCTCAAGACCGAGCAGCAGGGCCAGCGCACCGCGCATCATGCCCTGGTCCTCGGCGAGCAGGACCCGTACGGACTTGGTCGGACGATGATCCTGCGGCATCTCGTTCACGGAGAACAGGCTAAGGGCTGTCCCGTGATCCCTGATGGATCAGCGAGCGAGTCCAGAGCCGATCGGACCCAGCGGGCGCGCGGCCGCCCTTCCTCCGCCGCGTGGGCGAGTTCGCGGACGAGCAGGGCGAGCCGCTGATCCGTCGTGAGGGTTTCCCAGAGCGGCAGGCCCAGCACGAGTACCCGGCGGCGACGCAGTCCGACAACTGCCCAGCGGGCCCCGTACCGTGTGTCGAAAGCGAGCAAGTCGGGTGGTCGGGTCCCGAGTTCGGCGCCGATCCGCTGGACGATCGCGTGGAGCGCGGGTGCGGTGGCGCGGTCGGCGGTGTGCTTGGGCGGCTTCCCCGGACGTGGGAACAGCATCAGGGCGGCCAGGAGCTCGACGGCGCCCAGGACCTGCTGCGGACGGGTACCGGTGATCAGCAGCCACGCCCCCGTGGCCACCAGAGCCGCGGTGGTCAGATTGACGGCGGTGGCCAGTGCGAGTGCGCCGTACATGGCGGCGCTCGGGGGCGAGGTGTCCGGGCCGTTTGCCGCTGTCCGGCCGAACAGGCTTTCCTGGTGGGCCAGTTCACGGGCTTTGCTCTTCCGCATGCCGACGGGGCCGATCGGATCGACATTCCAGTCGCAGGCCGCGCACCAGGTGCTGAAGCGGTCGTCCGATGCCGTCAGCACCGCGTGGCACCGGGGGCAGATCGCATCCGAGTCGTCCTTCACAAGGTGTGATCATGCGCCGATCCCGGCTCCGACGACAGGCCCGGCCCGCAATCCTTACCTGCTCATGACCCGGGCATCCGGGCCGGCCGGTGATCCCGCGGCGTCCCGGTCACCGGCACGGGACGGAGAGCGGGGCCCCACCCGTGTCACCGTCCGGTTCCCCGGGCACGTCCGCCGGGAGTTCCGCCGTGACCACGAAACCGGCCTCGGGGCCCTGGCCCGCCTCCAGTGAACCGCCGGCCGCGGCGAGTCGTTCGGTGAGGCCCTTCAGGCCGGTGCCCCCGATGCCCGGGGAGGGCGGTGCGGCCGGGGTCCGGCCGTCGTCGGTGACCGTGAGCCGGACCCGTTCGGCGGTGCCTTCGAGCACGAACGAGCAGGTCGTCGCGTCGGAGTGGCGTACGACATTGGTGACGGCCTCCCGCACCACCCAGCCCAGCAGCGCCTCCGTCTGCGGAGCGAGCGGTGGCCCCGAGCGGCGGAGCACCGGCTCGATCCCGGCGGCGGTCAGCGCGGACCGGGCCCGGTCGAGCTCGGTGGCCAGGCTCCCCTCCCGGTAGCCGGTGACGGCCTCCCGGATCTCGGTGAGGGCCTGACGGCCGACGGACTCGATGTCGGCGACCTGGGTGAGCGCCGCGTCCATGTCGCGCGGTGCGAGCCGGCGCGCGGCCTCCGACTTGACCACGATCACGGAGAGCGTGTGGCCCAGCAGATCGTGCAGATCGCGGGAGAAGCGCAGCCGCTCCTTCTCGACGGCGGTGCGGGCCAGTTCCTGCCGGGTGGCGCGCAGTTCCATCACGGTCTCCGCGAGGGTGAGGATCGCGGCGGTCACCGCACCCGAGATGAAGGTGCCGTAACCGATCGTCCACGGGTCCGAGCTGCCGTTGCCGCGCCACACCGCCACCGAGGTGGCGACCGCGGCGAGCGAGAGCACGCCGATCGCCAGCTGCCGGTTGCGCAGGATGGTGCCACAGGCCAGCGAGAGCAGCGGGAAGAACAGCAGCCAGCTCCCGCCGTAGCCGATCGCGAGCGCGAGCGTGACGGCGGCCATCGCGGCGAGCAGCCAGTACGACACCGGGCTCTCGCGCTTCTCCTTGACGAAGCCGCGGAACACCACGGAGATGTAGAGGGAGTTGAAGGTGAACAGCCCGAGACCGCCGAGCCAGGGATTGGGTGCCTCGCCCTGGAAGAGATTGGAGAAGGAGCCCATGCCCATCAGCAGCCACGGCAGCAGGGTGTACGGTCCCGGCGGGCCGGGGCGCCGCTCCTCGCCCTCCTTGCGCCGGCGTTTCCACGGGCCCGGCCGCACGTCCGCACGCGTACCCGTTCGGTTCCTGGGCATGTCCACTCCTGTCACACGGTTCTCGCGGACCGACGGTACGAGATCACGGCGTACGTACCGAACAGCAGGAGCCATCCGCAGAGCACCGCGATCGTGCCGGTGCCGGGCGCGTGTCCCTCGGTGGTCGCCCAGCCCAGGTCGGCGAAGCGGTTGGCCGGGGTGAACCCGCCGATGGAGCGCAGCCACTCGGGCAGCAGCTCCAGCGGGAACCACAGCCCGCCGACGATCGCGAAGCCCATCAGACAGGCCACGTTGACCACTCCGGTGCCCTGCGGGGTGAGCCGGTAGCCGTTGCCGAGGCCGAGCAGGGTGAACGGCAGCGCGCCGATCCACAGCAGCAGCGCCAGCGCGATCCACTGCCAGGCGTCCAGCCGCACCCCGTTGAACAGCCCGCCGGCCAGCAGCACCGTCAGGATCGTCGGCAGGACCGTCACCGAACCGCTGATCGCGCGGCCCACGACCGCCTGCGAGGGGGCGAGCGGGGTGACCCGCAACTGGTCCAGCCAGCCGAGGGTCTTGTCGGAGGCGACCCCCGTACCGATCGACATGGCGGAGCCCAGCGCCCCGTACGCGGCCATGCCGACCATCGAGGCGGTCTTCCAGCCGTCGACGTCGTTGCCGCCGCCGATGTTGGTGAAGAGCAGGTACATCATCACCGGCATCCCGGTCCCGAAGATCAGGAAGAAGCCGTCGCGCAGGGTCCTGCGGATTTCGAGCACGATGTAGCGGAACATCAGACGGTCTCCCTCTCGGAATCGGTTACGGGCGGAGCGGCGGCCGGTGACGTGAGGGAGAGGAACGCGTCCTCCAGCGTGGCCCGGGAGACCTGGAGGTTGCGGATCGCATCGAGGCGGGCCAGCTCCCTGACGGTGGCGTCCGAGTCGTCGGTGTGCAGCAGCGCCCGGTCCCCGGACACCTCGACGGCGACCACACCGGGCAGCAGCTCCAGGCCCCCGGTCGGCCCGCCCGCCAGGTCGAAGGAGACGAGACTGCTGCCGGCCGAGCCCCGGATCGTGTCGCCGGTGCCGTCCGCGACGATCCGGCCCCGGTCGATGACGACGATCCGGTCGGCGTTCTCGTCGGCCTCCTCCAGATAGTGGGTGGAGAACAGGACGGTGTTGCCGCGCCGGGCATAGGCCCGCATCGAGTCCCAGAACGTGCGGCGCGCCTCCACGTCCAGGGCGGCGGTCGGCTCGTCCAGGACGATCAGCTCCGGATTGCCGGCCAGCGCGACGGCGAAGCGGACGCGCTGGGTCTGGCCGCCGGAGAGCTTGTCGATGCGCCGGTTCGCGTACGCGGTCACGCCCGCCAGGGAGAGCGCCTCGGACACCGGCATCGGCTTCGGATAGGTGGAGGCGACGAAGGCGATCAGCTCGCGGACGGTGACCCGCTGGATGGGCCGCCCGTCCTGGAGCATGGCGCCGACCAGTCCGTCCCGCACCGCGTGCTCGGCGCTCCGCCCCAGCACCCGCACCGTGCCGGAGTCCGGCTGGTCGAGGCCGAGCAGAAGCCGGACGGTGGTGGACTTGCCCGCCCCGTTGCGGCCGAGCAGGGCGACGGTCTCGCCGCGGCCGATGGACAGATCGATCCCGTCCACGGCCCGTACACCGTGCCCCGCCCGGCCGAAGGTCTTGACCGCCCCGGTGAGGACCACCGCGGCTCCGCTCCCCGTTGTCTGCATCATGAACACGACGCTACGGAGGCCGCCGGGGTCCCCGGCAGATGTCTGTGTACGGACTTCGCCATGACATATGTCATGACCGGATGCCGGCCCACGGACGAATCTGACGCTACGTCAGCAGCAGTCTTCACAACTGCTGGGCGCTGCGTTATACATGGGTTCATCGGCTAGAACGCGTTCTAGAACAGGCGTCGCGGCCGGTCCCGCGCGACCTCGGTGCGGCCGACGGTGCGGACGGCCGCGCCGAGGTCTTCCCACCGTCAAGGAGCAGCTCTCCCATGCCCATTGATGCCGAAAAGGCTCTCGCCGCCGAACCCCGCTCCACCCGGATCGGCTGGGACCACAAGGATGTCCAGCTCTACCACCTCGGGATCGGCGCCGGCTCCGACCCCGGCCGTGCCGACCCCGCCGTCGACCCCCACGAGCTGCGCTACACACTGGAGTCCCGGCTCCATGTGCTGCCCTCCTTCGCCACCGTCGCGGGCGCGGGCACGGGTGTCGTCGGCGGACTCTCCTCGCCCGGCGTCGACATCGACCTCGCCGCTGTTCTGCACGGCGGGCAGAGCGTACGGGTGCACCGGCCGATCCCGGTGCGGGGCAGCGCCGTACAGACCTCGAAGGTCGCCGCGGTGTACGACAAGGGCAAGGCAGCCGTGCTGGTGCTGCGCACCGAGGCCGCCGACGAAGAGGGCCCGCTGTGGACTAACGACGCCCAGATCTACGTCCGGGGCGAGGGCGGCTTCGGCGGTGAACGCGGCCCGTCCGGGCGGGTCGCCTATCCCGTGATCGCCCCGAACCACATCGTGGAGCGGCCGGTCCGGCCGGACCAGGCGCTGCTGTACCGCCTCTCCGGGGACTGGAACCCGCTGCACGCCGACCCGGAGTTCGCCGCGCGCGCCGGCTTCGACCGGCCGATCCTGCACGGACTGTGCACCTACGGCATCACGCTCAAGGCCGTCACCGACACGGTCCTCGGCGGCGATGTGACCCGTATCCGCTCCTACCGCACCCGGTTCGCCGGGATCGTCTTCCCCGGCGAGACCCTCCGCATCGAGATGTGGACCGCCGAGGACCAGGTGCGGGTCGAGGTGAGAGCCGTGGAGCGGGACAACGCCATGGTCCTCGGCGACACCTTCGTCGAGCACTCCTGAACCCGAACCCGAACCCGAACCCGAACCCGCACCCGCACCCGCACCGACTCCAAGAGGACCGCAGGCCCACGTTCCGCAGGCCCATGAGGGGAGCCGCACCATGCGCGCAGCCGTACTGCACGAGATAGGCCAGGACAAACTGGAAGTCCTCGACGACATCGAGGCGGTGGGCTTCGGCCCCGGCAAGGTCAGGCTCCGCATCAGGGCCACCGGACTGTGTCACTCCGACGTCTCCGCGATGAGCGGGGTGCTGCCGCAGCCCGCCCCGTTCATCCCGGGCCACGAGGGCGCCGGCGAGGTCCTGGACGTCGGCGACGGCGTCACCGGGCTGAGCGCGGGGGACCGGGTACTGGTCTGCTGGCTGCCCGCCTGCGGGGCGTGTCCGTCCTGCAAGCGCGGCCAGACCCAGCTCTGCCTGGCCGGTTTCATGAACGCGGGCACCCCCAACTTCAAGCGCCCCGGCGGCGATGTCTTCGGCTTCGCCGGCACCGGCACCTTCACCGAGGAGGTCGTCGTCGGCGCGGGCTGCGCGGTGCCGATCCCCGACGACGTACCGTTCGAGATCGCCGCGCTGATCGGCTGCGGGGTGACCACCGGACTCGGCGCGGCCATCAACACCGCGCAGGTGGAGGCCGGTTCGTCGGTCGCCGTGATCGGCTGCGGCGGCGTCGGCATCTCCACCATCCAGGGTGCCAGGGTGCAGGGGGCCGCCCAGATCGTGGCCGTGGACCCGGTCGCCTCCCGGCGCGAGGCGGCGCTGCGGTTCGGCGCGACCGAGGCGGTCTCGCCCGACGAGTTCGCCGACGCCAAGCAGCGGATCACCGCGGGCGAGGGCTTCGACTACGTCTTCGAGGTCGTCGGCAAATCGGCCACCGCGCGCACCGCGTACGACCACACCCGGCGCGGCGGCACCCTGTGCATCGTCGGCGCGGGCGCGATGGACGACAACTTCCAGGTCAACATGTTCGAGCTGTTCTTCGACGAGAAGCGGATCCTGCCCTCCATGTACGGGGGCGGCGATGTGCTCCGCTCGTACGAACGGGCCATCGCGCTCTGGCGGGCCGGGCGGATCGACCTCGAATCGATGATCACCCACCGGGTGCGGCTCGACGGGATCAACGACGCACTCGACCAGATGCGGACCGGCGAGTCGCTGCGCACCTGCGTCGAGCTCTGACCACCGCCCGCCCTTCCCGAGAGGACTGGAGAGATTCCGATGTCACTTCCCCTGGACGGCATGTCCGCGATCGTCACGGGCGCGGGCCGCGGCCTCGGACGCGCCGAAGCGCTGGAACTGGCGGGGCTGGGCGCGTCCGTGGTCGTCAACGACTACGGGCAGCCGGGCCGCGACGGCTCCGGCGAGGCGTCCGCGACGCCCGCCGAGGAGGTCGCCGAGGAGATCCGGGCCGCGGGCGGCCGGGCGGTCGCGCATCTCGGCGACGTCTCCGACCACGAGCAGGCCCGCGCCCTGGTGGAGCTGGCCGTCGACACCTACGGAAAGCTCGACATCCTGGTCAACAACGCGGGCATCCTGCGCGACCGGATGATCTTCTCGATGACCGAGGACGAGTGGGACTCCGTCATCAGGGTCCACCTCAAGGGCCACTTCAACACCACGCACTTCGCCGCCGCGCACTGGCGTACCCGCTCCAAGGAGTCCGGCGGCCCGGTCCACGGCCGGATCGTCAACACCTCGTCGGAGGCGTTCCTGGCCGGTTCGGCGGGCCAGCCGAACTACGCGGCGGCCAAGGGCGGCATCGTCGGCCTCACCACCTCCACGGCGCTGGCCCTGGCCAGGTACGGAGTCACCGCCAACGCCATCTGCCCGCGGGCCCGCACCCGGATGACCGAGGACGTCTTCGCGGGCTTCCAGGAACCGACGGACGGCCGGCTCGACGCGCTCGCACCCGAGCACGTCGCGCCACTGGTCGGCTATCTGGCCTCCCCGGCCGCCGCCAAGGTCAACGGGCAGCTGCTCGTGGTGCACGGCGGGATGGTCGCGATCGTCGAACGCCCCAGGGTCGTGGCGAAGTTCGACTCCTCGAAGGAGACGTTCTCCTTCGAGGAGCTGGACGAGCTGATCTCGCCGTACTACGAGGACCGCCCGCCGAACGAGACCTTCGCCGCGGCGGAGGTGCTCGGCCTGAAACGGGGCTGACCGACGGGGGTTGGCCCACCGCCCCTCGTCGCTGTTCCGCGCGGTCAGGCCGCCCGGCTGCCCCCCTCGGAGGGGCGGCGGTGGCGGCCGTGCGGCTGTGCAGACGCGTCGTCCATCGACTCACCCCCTCGGTGCTTTCCGTAGCCGCCGTCCTCGGCCCGGTCCGCGTCCTCCGGACGCGTCTGGGTCGTGTCGGTTCGGGCTTCAGACATGTGGGAAGTCACCCCGTTGTGATCGCTTACGTGTGTGTCACCGGGCCGATCACGCCAACCGCAACACGGCGCGGTCACCGTCGGCGACCGCCGGGTGAGGCTGCGTAGCCCGGGCCCAGATTTTAACCAGGCACCATGCGTCCCGTAAGAGGCGCCTGCCCCAGCGGAATCGGCTTGCACACGGGTAGAGGCGCAGCGGCGGCGGACGGTTGCATACCGTTTTCCGCGCCGGGTTCCGCCGACGGCCGCGTGCCGTGTCCGTCGTCCACCGGTGCCTCCAGCAGAGCCACACCGCAGGCCACGTTCCCGTCCGCGTACGGGAGTCCGAGCACGCCGTCCCGGGTCCACACCCCGCGACCGGCCTGCCATCCCTCGGGGGCGGCGAGTTGATGCAGCCGGCGCCCGGCCGGGCGCCACACCCCGACCCAGCTGCCCGCCGCCCCGTCGATCCGCAGCGCCACCGCGCAGCTCTCCGGCATCAGCATCTGGCCCGGCTGCACGGCGAACGGAGTCACCGCCACATCGGCCGGGCGCAGGCACTCCGGGAAGCGCACCGGCAGACAGCTGCCGAGCACGCCCCACCCCAGCCGGTCGTGTCCCGGCGCGTCCGAGCGGATCAGCAGCAGCCCGCTGTCCGGATCGGCGAGCAGCAGCCGGTCGTTGCTGTCCGGGGCGATCTGCAGCAGCGGCGTCACCTCGCCGCCCCGCTCCAGGTCCACGGCGACCGCCTTGACCGGGCCCCCGCCCGGCATCTCCCGGTCCAGGGCCAGCATCCGGCCCGCCCGGTCCAGCCAGACGCCGCCGGAACAGCGCCCCGGAACCTCCGCGACCGGCTCGGGACCGAAGGCGCCGCCCGCCACCAGCCAGACGGAGGTGGAGTGCGTGCCGGCCGACAGCGCGTACGCGCTCATACCGTCCGGCGTGGGCGGCAGCAGGGTGAGGTCCGCGCATTCGACGGCGCCGAGCGGGAGTTCACCGGTCCCGGGGGCGGTCGGATAGAGCAGCGACACCGCGTGCCGGTCCGCGACCCGGCGCCGGATCAGTACCCGCCCGTCGGCCAGCGGCAGCACCTCGGAGTCCGGCTCCTCCGGCTGGTCGAGGGGGAGCGGTACGGCGTACGGCTCGGGCCCGTCGAGCGTCCAGCGCTCCACGAACCACGCCCCGCCGGACTCGCCGGACGCCTCCGTCGGCACCTCCGCGAGCGCGAGCCGGGCCGCGTACGAACCGTCCGCGGTGATCGTGAACGCGGGCGCGGCGGGGGCTGCCCCGAGGGGCGTGCCCGCTCCGCCCGCTTCGTCCGGCGGGTCGTCCGGCGCAGCGGGAGCCTCCGGCCCGCCGTTCTCCAGGACCGCGTCCCCGTGGTCTTCGGCGGCCCCGGTCGCGCCTACGGTCTTGTTCTCGATGGCACAGACAGTCATGGACTGGTCACCTCCGGCAACCGAAGCTAGTTTTCGCACTTCCTGCCGAACAACACGAGACCCGCCTCTTCACGCATAAGGGTGGTGATGCCCGTATTCGCCTGAGGGGGAGGGGGTGGCTGTGCTGGGCGTGAGGCGAATGAGTAAGGTTAGGCAGCCCTAAGCAGTATCTGTGTGTTTTTCACAACTGGAGCACGTGATGTCCCTTCGTCGCCGCGGTACCGCCGCAGTCGGCCTGGCGGTGGCTGCCGCCCTTTCCCTCTCGGCCTGCGGGAGCGACGACGGGGGGTCGGGCGGCTCGGCCAAGTCCGAGGGCGGCGACAAGAAGGCGGCCGTCGCCACGGGCGGCAAGGACTTCGGCGACGCCGCGAAGAAGACGGCGGCGTACGGGACGGACGCCGAGGCCGGCCAGTTCCCCCGGACCCTCACCCACGCCATGGGCAAGACGGAGATCAAGTCCGCCCCCAAGCGCGTCGTGGTGCTGGACGTCGGCGAGTTCGACAACGTCGTGTCGCTGGGTGTGAAGCCGGTGGGCTACGCCCCCTCCGAGGGCGACGCCGCGATTCCCTCGTACCTGAAGAAGAACGCGGGCAACCCCAAGAACGTCGGCACGATCAACAACCTCAACCTTGAGGCGATCGCCGGACTGAAGCCCGACCTGATCCTCGGCAGCCAGCTGCGCGCCGCCGACAAGTACGACGCCCTCTCCAAGATCGCGCCGACCGTGTTCTCCATCCGTCCGGGCTTCACCTGGAAGGAGAACTACCTCCTCAACGCCGCCGCGCTGGACAGGACGGCGAAGGCGAAGAGCGAGCTCGGTGCCTATGAGGCCAAGGCGAAGAAGCTCGGCGAGGACATCGGCCCGAAGAAGCCGACCATCTCCATGGTCCGCTACCTGCCGGACCGCATCCGCCTCTACGCCAAGGCCTCCTTCATCGGCACCATCCTCGAAGACACCGGTCTGCCGCGGCCGAAGAACCAGCAGATCGACGACCTCGCCGCGGAGATCAGCCCGGAGAAGATCGACGAGGCCGACGCCGACTGGATCTTCACCGGCGTCTACGGCGACGTGAAGGCCACCAAGCGCGACACCACCCAGGCCAACCCGCTGTGGAAGAACCTCAAGGCCGTCAAGGAGGGCCGGGCCAAGAACGTCTCCGACGAGACCTGGTACCTCGGTCTCGGTGTCACGGCGGCGAACCTGGTCCTCGACGACCTCCGCGCCGACCTCGTGAAGTGACGATCGCAGGCCGTGGCCGACCTCGTGAAGTGACGATCGCGAGCAGGCCGTGGCCGACCTCGTGAAGCAGTGATTGCCGAGCAGGGCGTGGGGGGGGGGGGGGGAAGAGACAAACAAAAGAAAAAAGGAAAAGAAAGAAAGAAAACCCTCCCTTTTTCCCCCCTCTTTTCCTTCCCCCCCCCCCCCCCCCCCCCCC
>NZ_JBHVWT010000001.1:311210-380329 GCF_042882135.1 Streptomyces sp. NPDC058240 | reverse complement strand
GGGTGTGGCTTGATTTGGGGGGTGGAGGCTTGTGAGGAGGTGTGGTCCTCTCTTGTGAAGTGGTGGTCGCAAAGCGGTGCGTCTCGCCCCGCACGCCCCCCCACAGCCATGGGCGACGGGGCACGGAGGGCAGGTAGCCTTTGCTTGTGCCCCGTCTGTCTGATGTCCTCGCCGAGCTCGACGCTCTCTGGCCGCCCGAGCGGGCCGAAGGCTGGGACGCGGTCGGTACCGTCTGCGGAGACCCCGACGCCGTCGTCGACCGTGTGCTCTTCGCCGTCGACCCCGTCCACGAGATCGCCGACGAGGCGATCCGGCTCGGCGCCCAGCTGATCGTCACCCACCACCCGCTCTATCTGCGGGGTACGACGACGGTCGCGGCCGACACCTTCAAGGGCCGGGTCGTGCACACCCTCATCAAGCACGACATCGCGCTGCACGTCGCCCACACCAACGCCGACACCGCCGACCCGGGCGTCTCGGACGCCCTGGCCGGTGCGCTCGACCTGCGCGTCGAGGGCCCGCTCGTACCGGACCCGTCCGACCCCGAGGGGCGGCGCGGCCTCGGCCGGATCTGCGTGCTCGACCACCCCGAGACCCTGGCCGAATTCGCCGCCCGCGCGGCGGCCCGGCTGCCCGCCACCGCGCAGGGCATCCGGCTCGCCGGCGACCCGGCGGCGACGGTGCGCACCGTCGCGGTCAGCGGCGGCTCCGGCGACAGCCTCTTCGACGCGGTGCGCGCCGCGGGCGTCGACGCCTTCCTCACCGCCGACCTGCGCCACCACCCGGCCTCCGAGGCCGTCCAGCACTCCCCGCTCGGCCTGATCGACGCCGCGCACTGGTCCACCGAGTGGCCCTGGTGCGAACAGGCCGCGACACAGCTCGACGCGATTTCCGACCGCCACGGATGGGACCTGCGGGTCCATGTCTCGAAGCAGGTCACCGACCCCTGGACCACCACCACCCACCACTCTTCTGGAGCCCCCAACTGAACGCCGCGCCCGCCGACCAGATCCGACTTCTCGACGTCCAGGCCCTCGACGTACGCCTGTCGCAGCTCGCGCACCGGCGCAAGTCGCTGCCCGAGCACGCCGAGATCGAGTCGCTCACCAGCGACCTCGCGCAACTGCGCGACCTGCTGGTCGCCTCGCAGACCGAGGAGAGCGACACCGCCCGCGACCAGACCAAGGCGGAGCAGGACGTCGACCAGGTGCGCCAGCGCGCCGCCCGTGACCAGCAGCGCCTCGACTCCGGCGCGGTCACCTCGCCGAAGGACCTGGAGAGCCTCCAGCGCGAGATCGCCTCGCTGGCCAAGCGCCAGGGCGACCTGGAGGATGTCGTCCTCGAAGTGATGGAGCGCCGCGAGTCCGCCCAGGAGCGCGTCACCGAGCTGTCCGACCGGGTCTCCGCCGTCCAGGCCAAGACCGACGACGCGACCGCCCGCCGCGACGCCGCGACCAAGGAGCTCGACGAGGAGGCCGCGACCGTCACCAAGGAGCGCGAACTGGTCGCCGGTTCCGTCCCCGCGGACCTGCTGAAGCTGTACGACAAGCTCCGCGTCCAGCAGGGCGGGGTCGGCGCCGCCCGCCTCTACCAGCGACGCTGCGAGGGCTGCCGCCTCGAACTGAACATCACCGAGGTCAACGACGTGAAGGCGGCGTCCCCGGACACCGTCCTGCGCTGCGAGAACTGCCGCCGCATCCTGGTCCGTACGGCGGAGTCGGGCCTGTAATGACCCAGCCGCGCCAGTTCGTCATCGAGGCCGACGGCGGATCCCGGGGCAACCCCGGACCCGCCGGATACGGAGCGGTCGTCATCGACCCGGTGACGGGGGAGACCCTCGCCGAGGCCGCCGAGTACATCGGCGTCGCGACGAACAACGTCGCCGAGTACAAGGGCCTCATCGCGGGCCTGAAGGCGGCGAAGGCGCTGGTACCGGACGCCTCGGCGGACGGCGCGGTCCAGGTGCGGGTCCGGATGGACTCCAAGCTGGTCGTGGAACAGATGTCGGGCCGCTGGAAGATCAAGCACCCCGACATGAAGCCGCTCGCGGCGGAGGCCGCCAGGATCCTGCCGGCCTCCGCCGTCACGTACGAGTGGATCCCGCGCGAGAAGAACAAGCACGCCGACCGGCTCGCCAACGAGGCGATGGACGCGGGCAAGCGCGGCAGGCAGTGGGAGCCGTCGGCGTCGACGGCCGCCCTCGACGCCCCCCGGCCCTCGACGGCCGCAGGCCCGCCCCCCGTGTCCGGCCCGCCCGGTGACGCGGCGGCGGGCGCGGCCAAGGCCCGCGCGGCCCTGGCCACCCGGCAGGGAGCGGCCTCCCCGGCGACCCCCCGGGTCGGCTGGGGCGCGGCGCCCGATCTCGGGGCGCCCGCCACCTTCGTACTGCTCCGGCACGGCGAGACGGCCCTCACCCCCGAGAAGCGGTTCTCGGGCAGCGGCGGCAGCGACCCCGAACTCTCGGCGACCGGCCGCCACCAGGCCGAACGCATCGCCCAGGCGCTGGCCGCCCGCGGCACGATCGAGGAGATCGTCAGCTCCCCGCTGCGCCGCTGCCGCGAGACGGCGGCTGCGGTGGCGGCCCGGCTCGGCCTGGAGGTCCGGATCGAGGACGGCCTGCGCGAGACGGACTTCGGTGCCTGGGAGGGCCTGACCTTCGCCGAGGTACGTGAGCGTCACGGCCACGACCTGGACGCCTGGCTCGCCTCCGCGAAGGCGGCCCCCACCGGCGGCGGCGAGAGCTTCGCCGAGGTCGCCCGCCGGGTAGGAGCCACCCGCGACCGCCTCACCACCCGCTACGCGGGCCGCACGGTCCTCCTGGTCACCCATGTGACGCCGATCAAGACCCTGGTCCGACTGGCGCTCGGCGCCCCGCCGGAAGCCATGTTCCGGATGGAACTCTCGGCGGCCTCGGTCTCCGCGGTGGCGTACTACGCGGACGGGAACGCGTCGGTCCGCCTGCTCAACGACACGTCGCACCTGCGGTAGCCGACGGCGGACACCCGGGGCGGCCCGGCGGCGGTCAGCCGCGCAGCCCGGCCGCCTCGTTCGCCAGCCGCTCCACCCGCGCCCAGTCCTTCGCCGCGACCGCATCCGCCGGGACCATCCAACTGCCGCCCACGCAGCCGACGTTGGGCAGCGTCAGATAGGACGGCGCGGAGGCGAGGGAGATGCCGCCCGTCGGGCAGAAGCGGGCCTGAGGCAGCGGTGCGGAGAGGGCCTTCAGGTAGGCGGTGCCGCCGGCCGCCTCGGCCGGGAAGAACTTCATCTCGGTGACCCCGCGCTCCAGCAGCGCGACCACCTCGGACGTCGTGGAGACACCCGGCAGGAACGGCACCCCCGACGTCTTCATCGCGTCCAGCAGGCTGTCCGTCCAGCCGGGGCTGACCAGGAACCGGGCCCCCGCGGCGACGGTGTCGGCGACGTTCCGTACGGAGATCACCGTGCCGGCCCCGACCACCGCGTCCGGCACCTCGGCCGCGATGGCCCCGATCGCGTCCAGCGCCGCGGCGGTGCGCAGCGTCACCTCGATGGCCGGGAGCCCGCCCGCGACCAGGGCGCGGGCGAGCGGCACCGCGTCGGCGGCGTCCTCCAGGACGACTACGGGCACGACGGGGGCAAGGTCCAGCACAGAGGAGGTCATGCGCTCATCTTGCCGCGACGTACGCACCGTACGCAACGAGCGTTGCGCATGATGCAACGCGCGCGGTGTGGTGATCGCACCGCGAGCGGCCGGTGGCTCAGTGGATCTCCGTCACCACGACATCGATCGACCACGCCCGCCCGGCCCGCGCCGGAGCCTCGGCCTCCACCACGTACCCGAGCCCGCGCAGGGTCTCCACCAGCTCCGCGGGCTCCTTCGGGCGCGCTCCGGAGACCAGCAGGTCGCGGACCATCCGCCCCTTCGTCGCCTTGTTGAAGTGGCTGACCACCGACCGCTTCTCGACCCCGTCCACCAGCTGGGAGTGCAGCACCCGCACGCTCGCCGTGCGCTCCGCCACCTCGCCCTTCGGCTTCCAGGCCGCGGTGTAGGCGGAGGACCGCAGGTCCAGGACGAGCCCGTCCCCGGCCGCCTCCGGCATCACCTGTGCCATCGGGCCCCGCCAGTACGCCCCGAGCGCGCCCAGGCCCGGCAGCTTCACACCCATCGAGCAGCGGTACGAAGGAATCCGGTCGCCCACCCGCACGGCGCCCCACAGCCCGGAGAAGACCAGCAGCGACTTCCCGGCCCGCCGCCTGGCCGCCGCGTCCAGGGAGGCCAGGTCCAGCGCGTCGTACAGCACCCCCGTGTAGATCTCCCCGGCCGGACGCGTCCCGGCCGTCCGCAGCTCCACGTTCTTCGCGATCTCGCCGCGCAGCCCCTCGCTCAGCCCGAGCACGTCGCGGGCCTTCTCCTGGTCCGCCGCACACAGCTCGGCCAGCTCGTCGAGAACCGCCGCCCGCGCCCCGGCCAGGCCCGGCAGCGACAGCGACTCCGGCTTCAGGGGCGCCCCGCGCCCCGAGGCGGCCTTTCCTTCGGAGGGCGGCAACAGCACGAGCACGGCGGTTCTCCTTCGTACGCACGGTCGGGGCGGGACCAGGGCCTCCCCGCTCGAAAGTCCCCAGGCCCCCGCGCCAGCGTACGGGCACACCGGGACCGGCCGGGCCGTCACCCGGGATGCCGCCCGCCCCGCCCCGCCATACGCTCGGTCCATGCCCCGCCGCCATCTCCGCATGACCGGGCCGGCCGACACCCCGCTGAGGGGGTCCCTGCGCAAACTGCGCACCGAGCTCGGCCTTCCCGACGACTTCCCGTCCGAGGTCCTCGCCGAAGCGGCGCAGGCGGCGAAGGACCCGGCGGTATCGGCCCACGAGGACGCGACGGACCTGCCGTTCCTCACCATCGACCCGCCCACCTCGACCGACCTCGACCAGGCCCTGTACCTCGAACGCCGCCGACGCGGCTACCGGGTGCACTACGCCATCGTCGATGTCGCCGCCTTCGTACGCCCCGGCGGCGCGCTCGACACCGAGGCCCACCGCCGGGTGACGACCCTCTACTTCCCCGACGGCAAGGTGCCGCTCCACCCCACCCTGCTCTCCGAAGGGGCCGCCAGCCTCCTGCCAGGGCGGACCCGTCCCGCCGTGCTCTGGCGGATCGACCTCGACAGCGAGGGCGGCGCCGTCGCCACCTCGGTGCGCCGGGCCCTCGTCCGCAGCCGTGCCAAGCTCGACTACGCGGGCGTCCAGCGGCAGATCGACACCGGCACCGCCGAGGAACCCCTCGCCCTGCTCCGCGACATCGGACGGCTCCGTGAGGAGCAGGAGGTCGCCCGCGGCGGCATCTCCCTCAACGTGCCCGAGCAGGAGATCGTCGAGCGTGACGGCGGCTACGGCCTCGAATACCGCGCCCCGCTGCCCGCCGACGGCTGGAACGCCCAGCTCTCCCTGCTGACCGGCATGGCCGCCGCCCACCTCATGACCGAGACCGGCACCGGCATCCTGCGCACCCTGCCGGTCGCCCCGGACGGTGCCGTGGCCCGGCTCCGCCGCTCCGCCGAGGCGCTGCACATCGACTGGCCGCACCACGTCCCGTACGCCCAGGTCGTCCGCTCCCTCGACCCGAGGCGGGCCGACCACGCCGCATTCCTCCAGGAGTGCACCACCCTGCTGCGCGGCGCCGGCTACACCGTCTTCGAGCACGGTGAACTCCCCACCCCCGCCGTCCACGCCGCCGTCGCCGACCTCTACACGCACTGCACCGCCCCGCTGCGCCGGCTCGTCGACCGTTACGCGGCCGAGCTGTGCCTCGCCGCCGTCGCGGAACAGGACCCGCCCGAGTGGGTCCGCGCCGCGCTGCCCGGCCTGCCGAAGGAGATGGCGGACGGGACCAGGCGCGCCAACACCGTCGAGCGCGAGTGCGTCGACCTGGTCGAGGCGGCGCTGCTCAAGGACCGGATCGGCGAGATCTTCGACGCGTACGTGGTCGACGTGTCGGAGCAGGAACCCACCACCGGCACCGTCCACATCGACGACCCGGCCGTCGTCGCCCGGATCGAGGGCGGCGACGCGAAGCTCCCGCTGGGGGAGCGGCTGCGGGTCAGGCTGGACCGGGCGGATCCTGGTTCGGCGAAGGTGCTCTTCGCCCCCGCGTGAGCGCGGCCACGGCTCCACCCGGATCATCCGCGTGGAACCGGACCACCCGCGCCCGCTCCCGCTTCCCCAGCGGCCGTACGAACTCCACCGGACCGGCCAGCTCCACGGTCACCGTCGTCTGACCGCCCACGACCAGGTCGAGCACCCCGTCCGCGCCCAGCCGCACCGGCCCGCCCTCGGGAAAGCGCCGCTCGACCCGCGCCCCGGTGACCGCACCGGCGGGGATCCGCAGGTCGAACAGCCCGCCGTAGCGGATCCGCAGCGCGCCGTCGGCGTCCACCACATGCGGCCGGGTCACGCACGCGGCATGCAGGCCCAGGACGAACACCACCCCGTACACATCGAGCACCAGCAGAATCCCGTGCACGACCGGCCACGGCACCAGCAGGGCCAGCATCACCGTCTCGATCACGGAGACGAACAGCAGGCCGTACATCATCGCGGTCTGCGGCCCGGTGTACGGGACGGCGAGGGCGCCCTCGGGAACGGCGTGACGCCGTCGCAGCACCCACAGCCCGAGACTGTGCAGGGAGCGCATCTCGTGCCCGACGAGGCGGCGCACGCTCATCGCGTCCCCCTCCCCGCCACCCGCGCCGTCAGGGCCGCCATCACCCGGCGCACCACCTCGGCCTGCGCGGGCGCGTAGTCGTCGAGCAGCGCCTCGCCGAGCCCGGTCATGACCGGGCCGCCCGAGGGGATCGCCGCCAGCACCCCGTCCGGCACGGCAGCCGCCAGTTCGGCGGCGAGCGGAGGGATCCGGGGATCGTCCACGGGGGCTGCGGCCAGCGCGTCCAGCCGCTCGTACAGCGCGTGTACGGCCGGGTCGTCGGCCAGCGGTGCCAGGGCGGCGTGGATCTCGCCGCCGACGCCCGTGGTGTCCAGCAGTACGAGATGCTCGCGGTCCTTGGCGGCCATGGGGGAGCCGGTCGTCGGGGCCGTACCCAGCAGCTCGGCGAGAGCCGGCGACACGGGCTCCTCGGCGGAGACCGGCCCGTCCAGCAGCCGGGCCAGCCGTCGCCGCCGCTCCTGGATCCCGCTCTCCTGCCGGGCCAGATCGGCGTCCAGCTCGGCCAGCACCTCCATGAGCTCGCGCCCCGCCGCGTCGGCGAGCACGTCCCGCACCTCGTCCAGCCCGAGCCCGAGCTCCGTGAGCCGCCGGATCCGGGCCAGCACCACGGCGTCCCGCACGCTGTAGACGCGGTAGCCGTTGGCCCGGCGTCCGGGCTCGGGAAGCAGCCCGATGTGGTGGTAGTGCCGGATCGCCCGCGAGGTGACCCCGACGAGCGCGGCTATCTCTCCGATGCGCATGGGCCCAGTAGAAACCTTGACGCCGCGGCAGGGTCAAGCGCTCACCGCGCGCACCGCATCCGACAACTCCGCGCGGTCCTGCTGCCACGATCGAGGGAAGCACCCCCATCTCACGAACAACTGATCCACCGATGTCCCAATCTGGCGAGCGACCGAGGAAGGGGTGCGACATGACTGCCAAGCCGCACGAACCCCTCATGCAGGCGGACGTCCTGCTGGAGGGCTTTCTGGCGCTGGATACGCCGAAGGGCTTCCGGGCCGAGTTGATCGAGGGGGACATCGTCGTGACGCCGCCGCCGGACGGGGACCACGAGGACTGCCTCAGCCTCATCCTGACGCAGGTGGTCAGGCGTGCCCGATCCGGTATGGCCTTCTCCGCGAACAAGGGGCTGAAGCTGCGGAGCGGGGAAGGACGCCCCGCCAACCACGTCATTCCCGACGGCACCTTCGCCCCCACCGAACTGCGTCTGTACCGGGGAGCCGATCCCTGGATGCCGTGCGAGGGGGTGGCCCTCGTCGTCGAGGTCACCTCGACCAAGCCCCGGGCGGACCGCACGGACAAGCGCCACTGTTACGCCCGCGGACCCATCCCGCTCTACCTCCTGGTCGACCGGGAGCAGTCCTCGCTGACGCTGTTCAGCGACCCGGAGGGCGACGACTACCGCCAGCACTGCACGATCCCGTTCGGCAGGCGGCTCGCTCTTCCGGCGCCGTTCGCCTTCGATCTGGAGACCGAGGAACTCATCTGAACGCGGTGCCGTCCGGCGGCCCCCACCAGGCGGGTAGCATGGTCGGCACGGCAGACGAGCCGGGCGGACGGCCGCGTGGGGATCTTCGGATCTCCCCGAGGAACGTCCGGGCTCCACAGGGCAGGGTGATGGCTAACGGCCACCCGGGGTGACCCGCGGGACAGTGCCACAGAAAACAGACCGCCAGGGACTTCGGTCCTCGGTAAGGGTGAAACGGTGGTGTAAGAGACCACCAGCGCCTGAGGTGACTCAGGCGGCTAGGTAAACCCCACCCGGAGCAAGGTCAAGAGGGGCCGTCGCAAGACGGCCCTGCGCGAATGATCGAGGGCGGCCCGCCCGAGTTCGCGGGTAGACCGCACGAGACCGGCAGCAATGCCGGTCCTAGATGGATGGCCGTCTCCCCGGCCGCCGCGAGGCGACCGGGCGACAGAACCCGGCGTACAGCCCGACTCGTCTGCCGGTAAGCCGAGGAAGGGCCCCAGGTCAGGCGTTTTGCCTGGTCAGGGGCCCCTTTCGGTTTCAAAGCGCGAGGCGCAGCTTGCTAACTGCCTGGTCCCGTTCTGGCGGGCGGTGACCTCCAGCGCCGACGCCTATAGGACATCGACGTTCGCGCCGGACAGCCGCTTCCGGCAGTCCAGCACGTACTGGGCGTGCAGCTCCACTGCCCCGTAGTCGAATTCGTCGTGGTCGGTGAGCAGCACCACCGCGTCGGCCGTGGCCAGCTCCTCCGGCGTCGCCTCGACCCGACGGACGGCGGCGAACGGGTCGCCCTGCCGGTCGTGCTCGGCCGCCTGCTGCCCCGGGATGACCGGTTCGGGGACGTGCACCCCGACCACCACGTGCGGGTCAGCGGCCCGGACCTCGGCGCCCATCCGGGCCAGCAGGTCGGCGACCCGCGCGGCAGGCGTCTCCCGCGCGTCGCCAGTGTTCTTCTTGTACGCGAGACCGAGCAGGAGCACCCGGGAGCCCTTCACCGAGCGCTGCCGTTCGTTGAGCGCCTCGCCGAGCCGGCGCACCACATGGTCGGGCATGTGGCTATTGATGTCGTTGGCCAGCTCCACGAAGCGGAAGGACTGGCCGAGCGCCCGCTCGACCCGCCAGGACAGGTAGGAGGGGTCGATCGGCAGGCAGTGCCCGCCGACCCCCGGGCCAGGGGCGAAGCGCAGGAAGCCGAACGGCTTGGTGGAGGCGGCGTCGATCGCCTCCCAGACGTCGATGCCGAGGTCGTGCGCGAACATGGCGAGCTCGTTGACCAGGGCGATGTTCACGTGCCGGAAGGTGTTCTCCAGCAGCTTGGTCAGTTCGGCCTCCTTGCAGGAGGAGACCGGCACCGTGCGCTCGACCAGTTGCCCGTAGAAGCGATTCACCGCCGCCAGGCCCTCGGTTGTGGTGCCGGAAACCACCTTCGGGGTGTTCTCCAGCCGCCACTGCGGGTTGCCCGGGTCGATTCGCTAGGGGCTGTAGC
Organism: Streptomyces sp. NPDC058240; assembly: GCF_042882135.1. Classification (NCBI taxonomy): domain Bacteria; kingdom Bacillati; phylum Actinomycetota; class Actinomycetes; order Kitasatosporales; family Streptomycetaceae; genus Streptomyces; species Streptomyces sp. NPDC058240. Next base: position 370,672 of record NZ_JBHVWT010000001.1, on the reverse strand, counting down.
CGAGGTGGAAGTCCTCGCCCGCCCGCAGGCCAGAGCCCTCTTCCAGTAGCGGGGCGAGCAGTTAGCGGGGCGAGCAGTTCCTCGGTGGTGCCCGGATAGGTGGTGGACTCCAGAACCACGGTGGCCCCGGGGCGCAGGTGCTGCGCAAGCAGCCGGGCCGACGACTCGATGCACGAGAGGTCGGGTACCCCGTCCCGGAGCGGGGTGGGCACGGTGATGACTGCGATGTCGAAGCCTGCCACGTCCCCGGGCTCGGCCGAGGGCAGGTATGCCCCGCTGTCCAGGAGCGGCCGCAGCCGCTCGGCGGGAATGTCCTCCACGTACGACTCGCCGACCGCCAGCCGCTTGATCCGGCGATCGTCCACGTCGTAGCCGATGACACGGTGCCCCACCTCTGCGGCGCGCACGGCCAGCGGCAGCCCCACGTAGCCCTGACCAGCGACAACAACATGCATGGCAGCTCCCCTCACAATTCCAGTGCTTGAATGGACCGTCGTCTTTGGCCTAGCAAGGAGAAGCGCTGTGCCCCTGGTGTCCGTCGTGATGCCCGTGTACAACTCGGCAGCAACTCTTGGCACAGCGGTTCGGTCGGTGCTCTCGCAGACCCACAGCGACCTGGAGCTGCTGGTCACCGACGACAAGTCTTCCGATGGCTCCATGGACCTGCTCATGGAGTTCGCCCGGCAGGACAAGCGCGTCTTGCCGGAATCGGCACCGGAACAGGGCGGTGCCGGCCGGGCACGCAACCTCGCTATCGAGCGGGCCCGGGGGGATTACGTCGCCTTTCTCGACAGTGACGACATGTGGCTTCCGGAGAAGACTGAGCGGCAAATCGAATTTGCTGCGGCGGGTAGTGCGCCTCTGACGTTCACCTCGTACTTCAAGATGGACGCCGATTACGAGGGCGAGGGCATCGACTTCATCCCGAACGGGCGCGTGGTCCGGGCGCGGGAATACGTGGACTACCGCGCGATGCTGGTCCGGGACCACATCGGCGCTCTGACCGCCATGTACGACCGCACCGTCCTCGGCACGCGGCTGATGCCGGAGATGCGGAAGCGACAGGACTACGCCCTGTGGCTGTCGATCATGCGCGACGGCGCTGACGCCCGGGGTCTGCCCGAGCCGCTTGCGGTGTACAGGTCCCACCAGGCGGGATCGCTGTCCTCCAACAAGTTGTCGCTGGTCCGGTACAACTGGGAGCTGTACCGCGAGCACGAGGAGCTGTCTCTCCCGCAGGCGACGCGGGCGCTGGCCGGCGCTGCGTGGCAGTCGCTGCGCAACTCGCGGATCTAGGACCCTCCAGCCGGATTCACTTCGCCCGGCTGGGCGAAGTGATGCTCGGCCCGCTGGCCGAAGGCTCTTACGCCGGTCGGCGGCCGGGTGGGAGTCTGTGCCAGTCCGAGGTCGACAAGGTCGCCTTGTCGGACGCGTCGTCCATCAGCTTGTTGAACCGCTCGCCGTGCCTGTCACGGACCGTCTTGTGCGGTCCGGCACTTGATGGCCCACCCCCGACGTGACGTCTGGCATGGGATCGGAAGTCATACCGGAGGCGGGCGTTCGCCCTCGGCAGGCTGGGCCGGATGGCCGCCTGTGGGGGCGGAGTCTGGGTGCGGACGGCGATCTGCGGGCAGCGGCTCAGAGGCGAGCGGCCTGGATGTTGTCGGCGGCGGTCGTCCACTCGACTCCGGACACGGGCCGGATGTGCGCGACCCGGATCGTGCCGTGGTTGTGGAGCTCGTGCGTGACGGCGACGAGCACACCCTCCCCGCGTGAGGCGATGTCGCGGACGTTCGTGTTCAGGAGCGGGTGCTGCTCGTAGCCGTCGGGGCCGACCGGGTTCACGTCTCCGTCTCCTGCCGGGTCTCGACGCGGCGCATGAACCTCTCCCAGCCGCCAGCCGCCAGCCGCCAGCCGCCAGCCGCCAGCCGCCCGTACCCGCAGAGCCCGGCTCGGCGCACCCGGCCGGGGCTCCGGCGGCGTGCACGTACGGCCGCTGGAGCCAGGGTTTCTGCGGGGCAGTTCGGAGGTCGTCACGCGGTCGCTCCTCTCGTATGGGGAGCCGTCCGGGAGGTCCTTTGACCTCCGAGCGGCATGTGACCAGTGAACGACGATCCGTTACCGTCTCCCAGAGCGGACCCCGGGCACCTCCCAGGCGTTTTCCGGGCATTGGGTGGTGCAAGCGGGGAAGGTGCTCTTCGTGAGGGGAGACCAATGGCATTAAGACGTAGGCGTTTTGCCGACCGGCGAGCGTCGCAGGGTTACTCTCAGGAGGAATTCGCCGAAGCGCTCACAGTGGCCGTGTCCACCGTGATCCGCTGGGAGGGTGGCCGTGCCACACCGCAGCCGCACCAACGGCCCAAGATCGCCGGCCTGTTGGGAGTTCACCCTCTCCGGGCTGGAAGGGCTTCTCGTCGAAGAACAGCTGGCCGAAACGGCCGTGCTCCCTGACACCCCAACCCTCCTCCACGGTGAAGATGACGATATGAAGCGCCGCGATGTCCTGGGTCTGCTCGCTGTCACAAGCGCGCTGGTCGCCCTTCCCGATTCAGGCGAGGTTCCTCAGGGGCATACGGCGGCGGCGCTCCTGGAGTCAGGGGAGGATCTGCATCGCAGCCTGTGGCAGGTCTTCACCCTCTCGGACTCCAAGCAGGCCGTCCTCCCAGCGGTCCGCAGGCAACTCGACGTCCTGACGAAGGGCCTGGCCGAGGCGCGCACCGCAGCGGACCGGGCCCGGCTGTGCACCATGGCGGCCGACCTCTACCAGCTCGCCGGTGAACTCTTCTTCGACGCCAACCGGTACACCGACGCCGCCCAGTGCTACACACTGGCCGCCAACGCCGCCCATGCCGGTGGTGACCACGACCTCTGGGCCTGCGCCATGACCCGCCACGCCTACGTCGAGCTGTACGCCCGCCGCGCGCCTGCTGCCCAGCCCCTGCTGGCAGTGGCCTCCCGGATCGCCCGGCGGGGCGACAGCGCCCTGTCCACCCGACACTGGGTCTCCGCCGTCCAGGCCCAGGTGCACGCGGCCATGGGCGACATCGACGGCTGCGCCCGGGCTCTCGACGAAGCCGAGAAAGTGCACTCCCTCGACGGCCACTCCCACAATGGTGGCTGGCTCCGCTTCGACGGTTCCCGCCTCCCCGAGGAACGAGGGGCCTGCTGCCTCCAGCTCGGCCGCCCCGACCTCGCGGAGGACGCTCTCACCGCAGCCCTTGCCCAACCCCTCTCTCTGCGCCGTCGTGCCGCAGTCCTGAGTGACCTTGCCGTCCTCGGGGCCCACCGGGGCGACGTCGATCAGGTCGTGCAGTACGCGGAGGCAGTGCTCGGCCTGGCCGACCGGTCGAACTCGGGATTCATCGGCAAGAAGCTGGACGGACTTCGAGGGCGTCTTGCCCCGCTCATGGCCGATGGCCGAGTCTCGGACCTGGATCATCGAATCGCGGCGCTTCCGCGTACCGCATGACGAGAGGGACACGCGCATGAGTGACGGTCGGATCTTCCGCGAGGCGTGGATCGCCGGGGTGACCAGGCACTACCCCGGTGAACCGAAGCCCGGCTACCTCACGCCGTGGGACGAGACGCCCGAGTGGGAGCGCGAAGCTGCCGCCGCCGTGTACGGACAGGTGCGCGACTTCATCAGGATCAGCGAAGGGCACGCCGCACGGCTCACCCGCGAGTAGAAGGGCCGCTTCGTCGCCATCTGTTGGACCGCCCAGATGTTCAAGCACTTCGAGGACCCGAAGCCCGGATACGTCGCAGACTGGGCCGACCTGCCGGCCTGGCAGCAAGAGACGGACGCGGACATCTTCGAGCGCGTCGAGCAGACCTTCTGACCTCCGGAACGACGACGCCCCGTCCGGGCTGACCTGGACGGGGCGTCTCCTTACGTAGCCATGAAGGTAGCCACGGAAGTGTCCTTCCTTCATTTTCGTGCAGGTCATAGCGTTGCGGTGACTGTTCCCGGCGTACAGCCCGACTCGTCTGCCACAGGGGTCCCTGGTCAGTGAATTTCCTGGCCAAGGGCCCTTTTCCGTCGGACTGGGGACACTCGCCGTGAGCGCGTACTGCCGGATTCGCGGCGCGCCCGATGAGCCGCACGCCGGGAGGCGGGCGACTCACCGGACTCGGCCGTGTCAGGTGTCCTGGTGGTCGGCTTGCTCCGGGGCCGGGGCCTCCAGGTATTCGGGGCATTCGGGGTTGTGGCAGGGGCCGGGGTGCCACACGGGTACGAAGATTCCGAGACTCTTGTGCCGTCTCTTCACAACCGCGGTCACGGGCTGCTTGCAGACCGGGCAGACAAGCGCCCCTTGGGGACCGGTCTCATGCTCGGCTTTAATCATCCTTTAACGATAGGCGTGATGGCCGCAGCCTGCTGGTGGGGCGGCTTCTTCCGTCAGTGCGGCGTGATGATCAGCTTGCCGCGTACATGGCCGCCCGCGCTCTCCCGGTGGGCGTCGGCGGCCCGGGACAAGGGGTACGTCCTCGCCACGGACAGGGTGAGTCCGCCGCTCACTACCAGTGCGGCCGCCTGCTCAAGGCGCTCACGGATCGCGTCGGGGCCGGCGAAGACGAAGCGCACGCCGTGCTCCGCCGCCCGGTGGTCGGCGATGGTGACCACGCGCTCCGGGGCGCCGGTCAGTTCGACGAGGGCCGGCAGCGAGCCCTTCCCGGCGGCGTCGAACGCCGCGTCCACGCCCTTCACCGCGACGGCGCGGGCCCGCTCGGCGAAGCCCTCGCCGTACGTCACGGGCTCGGCGCCGAGCGAGCGGAGATACGCGTGATTGTGTTCGCCGGCCGTACCGATCACGGTCGCGCCGAGATGCCTGGCGATCTGCACGGCCACGGACCCGACGCCGCCGGCGGCCCCGTCCACGACCAGGGTCTCCCCGGCCTTCACCCCGAGGTCCGCGAGCACCTGGTACGCCGTGTTGACGGCCACCGGGAGTCCGGCCGCGACCTCCCAGGACACGCCCTCGGGCTTCCGCGCGAGCTGTGCCGCGGGCGCCAGTGCGAACTCGGCGTAGCCTCCGGAGCCGATCGAGCCGAAGACCTCGTCGCCCGCGGCGAAGTTGGTCACGTCCGCACCGACCTCCGCCACGACACCGGCGACATCGCCGCCGGGCACCGAGGGGAACTCCACCGGCATCATCGCCGCGACGGCCCCGCTGCGCAGCTGCCAGTCCAGCGGATTCACCCCGGCGGCGCGGACCTCCACCAGTACCTGCCCGGGACCCGGGTGGGGCAGCTCGCGGTCCACCACGCGTAAGACCTCGGGACCTCCGTACTCCGAGAACTCCACAGCGCGATACGTCTCTGTCATTTTTTGCCCTTTTCCGTGCGGATTCCATCTGGTTGACAAGAGTTTGTGATGATCCGTCAACTCCTTGCCCAAGCTATCGAACGAAGGCTCGGTGGGTCATTCGGCTCCGACTGGATCCCGCCACTCGTCCTCGTGTCGCCAACGCTGGCCATTGATACCCCCATGGGGTATATTCACGACGCATAGATACCCCCCTCCCGTATAGGAGTGCTTGCAATGGCCGTGTCAGCCGCATCAACCGCGTCAACCGATTCGCGGAGATGGTCCGCGCTTGCCCTGATCGCTCTGGCCCAGTTCATCGTCATCATGGATACGTCGATCATCGGCGTGGCCCTGCCCGAGATGCAGGCCGACCTGGGCTTCTCCCAGGAGAACCTGTCGTGGGTGTTCAACGCCTATGTCGTCGCCTTCGGAGGGCTGTTGCTGCTCGGCGGGCGGCTGTCGGACCTGCTCGGCGCCAGGCGCCTGTTCAGTGCCGGATGGGTCGTCCTCGCCGCGGGCTCCCTGGCCGCGGGCCTCGCGGGCGAGGTCTGGGTCGAGCTGACCGGACGGGCCCTGCAGGGCGTGGGCGCCGCGCTGATCGCCCCGTCCGCCCTCACCCTGCTGATGACGCTGTTCGGCTCACGGCCCCAGGAGCTGGGCAAGGCCTTCGCCCTGTACGGCGCGGCCGCCCCGGCCGGCGGGACCGCGGGAGTCTTCCTCGGCGGGGTCATCACCCAGTACGCCAGCTGGCCCTGGGTGTTCTACATCAACATCCCCGTCGCCCTGATCGTCCTGGCCGCCACGCCCGCCGTCATGCCTTCGGGTACGGGACGACGCGGCTCGATCGACCTGGCCGGCGCGGTCACCGTCACGGCGGGTCTCGCCGCCGCCGTCTACGCCATCGTCCGTGCTCCCGAGACCGGTTGGGGTTCCGCCGAGACCTGGCTGGTCCTCCTGGCCGGTGCGGCACTGATCGTCGCGTTCGTCGCGATCCAGTCCAGGCGGCGCGAACCGCTGATGCGGCTGGGGATCTGGCGGGCGCCCAACCTGGCCGGTGCCAACATCGCCCAGCTGCTCATGGCCGCCGCGTGGATACCCATGTGGTTCTTCCTCAACCTCTACCTGCAACAGGTCCTGGGACTGGGTGCCTTCGCCTCCGGCTCCGCGCTGCTGCCCATGACCGTCGCCATCATGATCATGATGATCGTCCTGGCGCCCCGCCTGATCTCCCGGTTCGGGCCCAAGCCCCTCATCGTCCTGGGGCTCCTCGCGCTCGGTGCGGGCATGTTCTGGCTCTCGCTCGCCCGTCCGGACGGGAACTTCCTCGTCGACGTCCTGCCCGCGTCCCTGCTCTCGGCGGTGGGCATGTCGCTGGCGTTCATCCCGTCGCTCGGTACCGCGCTCTCCAGCGCCCGCCCGGAGGAGGGCGGCCTCGCCTCGGGGATCGTCAACACCAGCTACCAGGTCGGTTCCGCCCTCGGCCTCGCCGCCATGACCGCACTCGCCGCCGCGCACGGCGCCCGCGAACCCGGGGACCCGGTGGCCCTCACCAACGGCTTCTCCGCCGCCTTCCTGGGAGCCGCGGCCCTCGCTGTGGCCGGCGCCCTCGCCGCCCTGCTGACCCTGCGCACCGCACCCGCACCCGCCGCCGAGGGCGTGGGCGGCGGCGAAACGTCGGAAAAGGGCGCAGCCTGAAAAGGGGCGGCTGTCCGCCGATGACCGCGGCCGGGCGGCGCCCGCTGCCGAGGGCGGGTGTCCGCCCCGGCAGCGGACGCCGCCCACCGGTCACCCGGGCCGTCGGGCGGTGACCAGCCAGGCGGTGGTGAGCAGTTGGAGCGCCCCCTCCCGCTCGTGGGGGCGCAGAAGGTCGACGAGCCTGCGCCGGGCCCGGGAGCCCTGACGAGCAGGGCGATCACGGGTGAGGCCGGCTGTGCGAAGGGCCTCCCGCACGCCCATTTCGACGGACTGGACGAGTTCGTCGCGGAGTTGGTCCTGGACCGGTTCGCGCGAGTGGCCCGGCACGCCGAGGAGCTCCGGGGGAGGGCGGGGCAGGGCACCGTCGCGGAGAACCTTCTCGGTACCGCTCTCGCGCTGCTGTCCTCGGCCGGCCCCACCGTCGCCGGCCTGGCACTCAGCCGTCCCGCGGCGTCCTTGCGCATCCGGGAGGCATTGGAGGGCGGTGCGCCGGGCTTCGACACGGTCCAGGACGCGATCACCGACTACCTGGACGCGGAACGGCACGGTGGCCGGATCGCCCAAGGAGCCGACACTGCCGCCGCGGCACTCGCCCTGGTCGGGACCCTCCACCACCTGCTCATGACCGGCGGGCACGACCGACAGAACGAGCGGGAGCGGGCCGGGCACCTGGTGGCCCTGCTCGAAGCCGGCCTCCGGCGCGGGCCCGACGACATCGGGTGAGCCGGGGCCGGGGCCGGGGCCGGGGCGGGGGCGGGGGAGTGCCGCCGCGGACCCGTTCCCGCGGTGGCACCCCCGTCCGGTTCAGCTCAGCCGGTTCGCGGCGTACGCCTCGATGGCGTCCCGCTGATACGCGGCCAGGCCCGGCGCGATCGACTCGTACGCCGCGCGCCACTGCTCGTTCTCCACGCAGGAACGCCCGATCGCGCGGTACTCCTCGGCGGAGACCCTCCGCAGCGCGGTCAGGGCCCGGTGCTGGGCCTCGATCTCGGCCTGCACCGGATCGGCCCCGGCGGGCACCCCCGCGGCCAGCAGCTCGGCCAGCCGGATCATCTGCGCCGTGCGCTCGCGGTGTCCGGCCTCGATCTGCGCCTCGCTCATCGTCGAGGTGTGCCGGCCGATCTCCTCGGCCAGCTCGGGGAAGTCGCGCAGGCTCTCCCCGTACTGGGCGGGCCGAACGCCCTCGAAGAGGTTCTCCGGTCGGTTGATGGCGGTCATGGGTCCACCGTCCTTTCTGGACTCCTCCAGTTCGGTGATCGTGCGGGAGACGGTGTCGGCCAGCGCGTCGATCCGGTCGCGCTCGGCGAGGAGCCGGCGGTGGTGACCGCGCAGGGCCTTCACCTCATCGACCTGCGCGGCCAGGATCCGCCCGATCTCGGGCAGACCCAGGCCCAGCGCCCGCAGCACGAGGATCTGCTGCAGCCGCAGCAGCTCGCCCTCCCCGTAGCGGCGGTGGCCGTTGGAGCCGATCCCCGCGGGCGGCAGCAGGTCGATCTCGTCGTAGTGCCGCAGCGTCCGGGCCGTCACGCCCGACATCCGGGCGACTTCCGCGATCGGCCAGACCATCGCCGCCTCCCCTCACGATCACCTCACCGGGCCGGTCTCTCCGGCCCTGGTCAGGACGGTAGAAGCTGCCGCTGCGGCAACCGCAAGCCCGGCATCCAGAATCTCCCGCCGATGCCCGAGGGGCGCGCCGGGCCGGCCCGTGATCACGGAGCCCGGCCCGGCGATCAGGCAGGCCACGGAGCCCGGTCCGGCGATCACGGAACCCGACCCGCGACCACGGAGCCCGGCCCGTGACCACTGCACGATCACCGCACGCGGCCCGCGGTCACCGCACCCGGACGCGCACCGTGTGCGTGGCGCCGCGGCTCTTGCTCAGGTCGCCGTAGGTCACGGTCACCGACGAGCCGGTCCGGACGTCGCCGACGCTGTCCGCCTTGGACAGGACGGACTTGACGGGCCGCCGCCAGGTGAGGGTGAGACCGGTGACGGTGCGGGACGGGTCGGAGACGCAGATCGTGGCGGTGCCGTCGCGCTTCTCGTGGATCTGCACGCAGACCGGCGCACTCGCGGTGACCTTGCCCGCCGTGCCCGCCGCCCAGAAGTTGACGCCGGTGAAACCGAGGGAGGGCACACGGATGCCGGTGCGCCCGGCGTCATTGGCGAGGATCTGCAGCCAGCCGGTGTCCTTGGCACGCGCGGCGGTGCGCGCGCTGCTCGCGCCCGGCAGCAGGATGTACGCGTAGGTGCTGTCCGCCGGGTCGGTGCCGTGGTCCTGCCAAAGGGTCAGGTAGCGGCGGGTGTTGGGCGTGGCGGTGCCGCCGTCGTTGATGTCCTTCCAGGCGCCGGTGCGCTCCTCGCGCAGCGCGTGCAGTTCGGTGCCGCCCGGGAAGACGTATCCGGCATGCCGGTCGAGGTGGGCCCAGGTGGTGGTGCGGGTGGTGGTCCAGCCCTGGGTGGTGGGCTGAGCCCGGCCGTCGAGCAGCAGCCGCTGCGTGCCGCTCGCGCCGAGGCAGCGGTTGTCGACGACCGTCTCGACGCCGGCGCCGTCGGCGGAGGTGATGCCGGAACCGAGACAGACCACGCAGTCGTCCAGCCAGAACCACGACTTGCGGGCATGCATCGTGCTGGCCAGGCCCTGGAGGTGCTGGCCGGTGGTGCCGAACTCGCCGTCGCCGGTGCCGCCGACCCACTGCGTGCCCGGCACCGGGTTGGCCCAGGCGCCGCCCTGCCCGTCGGCGAGCCGCTTTTGGGAGGCGGTGGTGCCGGGCAGCCGGTACGGGTCGACGGTCGGCCAGTACGCGTCCGAGTACTGCTCGAGACCCGCGCCGTCGCCCCACCACTGCAGCCAGCCCGCGCCGGTGTGCCAGCCGCGCTTGTTCTCCCCGTTGCCGAACTCGTAGTGGGCGATCCGCGCGGAGGCCATGGACAGACCGGCGCCCCAGCCGCGGCGGCGGTGGGTCACCCGGTCCATGTTGTGGAAGACGCGGTGCGCGGACGGCTCCGGCGACGCGGTGACGGTCGCGTCGTCCAGCAGCGTCTGCAGCCGGGCGGTGTTGACCAGGCTCAGGGAGCCGTCCTTGAGCGCCGGGGCGTAGTAGTCGCGCTTCAGCCAGCCCTTGACCATGGCGCGCCAGCGGGCGTTCTCCTCGGGGCCGGCGCCCATGCCGAGCAGCACGATGGAGGCCATGACGCCGTGGGCGCGGGTGTGGTCGCTGGAGCCGACGCGGGTGATGCCGCGGCCCGAGACGTTGTCCATCATCAGGCCGTCGTAGATGAACGGGGCGATGGCCGCGTCGATGGTGTCGAGGAACTGCCGGCTGCCCGGATCGGTGATCTCCCAGGCCGAGCCGCGCAGCAGGGCGAAGAGCCGGCCGAGCCCGTCGTTGAGGACCGCGCCGTAGCCACCGATGTACGGGATGGAGGTGTGCTGGACGAAGGAGCCGTCCGGGTAGAAGCCGTCGCCCGTCGTGACGTACGGGAAGACCGGCGAGAGCGCGGCGACCGCCAGCGTGACCTTGGCGGCGTCGGCACCGACGATGCCGCGCAGGATCATGCCGCGGCACAGGTCGACGCGGTTGGCGCCGGTGCTGGTGCCGGTGTACGAGCCGACGGCGGAGTCGGGCAGGAACTCGTCGACTGCCTTGCAGTAGGCGGCCCGCTGGGCGTCCGTCAGGGCGTCGTGGAGCAGCACGCAGGTGTCCATGAGGGCCTGGGGCGCGCCGATCTGCCAGTTCCACCAGTTCCCGTAGCGGGCGGTCGTCTCGTTGAAGACGTCGGCGTGGAGGTGGTCGAGGCCGGTGATGACCGCGTCCCGCAGGCCGGTGTCGCCGGTGACCCCGGTGCCGGGCTGGGAGTACGCCTCCGCCATGGTGCGCAGCCGGTTGTAGCCGGTGTTCATGTTGGCGGAGAAGCCGAACGATTCGGTGTCGGTGTCCGGGTCGGGGTCGAGATAGACCAGGTCCGGCCAGAGGGAACCGGGTGCGGGGGCCATCGTGGAGCGGTAACCGGTGGCCTGGGCGCCGAGGTCGGCGAGCTTGGACTTGAACGGCTCGGCGGTCGGGCTGAAGCCGGTACCCAGGTACAGATCGCGCCACTTCGCACGAAGGGCGGCGAATTCGTCGGCGGCGCCGGCAGCGGCGGTGGCGGGCGAGGGGGCCGAGGGAGAGGCGGAGTCGGACGCGGACGCGGCGGTCGGCAGGCCGAGGGCGAGCGCCGCACCGCCGCCCGTGGCCAGCAGGGCACGACGGGACCAGGCAGATGTCATCGAAGCTCCGGGGGAAGAGTGAGCCAGTGCGGGAAGGCCAGCGTGGTAAGCGTTTTCTAGCATGGGGGCGTTGGGGGACTCAAGAGGCTGCTCCGGCCGCTGTCGGTCTTTCGGAGGGGGAGTACGAGCGCGACTGCGCCCCTGGTCACGAACGGGAAAGGATCCGATGGATACCTCCCGGCGGGATTGACGGCCTCGCCGGTCCCGGGTCAGGGTTCGTTTCAAACAGGCAGGCTCCCTGTTTGAAAGAGCGTCATGTCCCTTCCCGCCGACGGCCTTTCGGACCGATGCGCGGCGCGTGGCTCGACGCCCGTGCGCCTCCGGGCTGCACAGTGTGGTCGTCGGAACGCCCGGCATCGTCGATCCACGGTCGGGCGAGATCGGGTTCGCCGCCGATCTGCCCACCTGGGGAGGCGGGCTGCGGGATCTGCTGCGCTGTGAACTCGCCCACCCCGTACGGTTCGAGAACGAGGTCAATCTCTCCGCGCTCGCCGAGCACCGCGTCGGCGCGGCGCGCGGTCAGGAGGCGTTCGCGCTGATCTCGCTGGGCGAGGGCGTCGGCATGGCGCTGATGCTCGACGGCCGGTTCGTGCGGGGTGCCTCGGGCGGCGCCGGGGAGATCGGCTACCTACCCCTCGGCGACGGCGCCCTGGCACCCGCCCGGCCCGCCGAGGGCACCTACGCCGGAGGCTTCCAGGCGCTGGTGGGCGCACGGGCGGTGCGGGCCCTCGCCCGGCAGTACGGCTTCGACCGGCGCACGGCGGCGGCCGTCGTCCGGGCCGCCCACGCGGCGGGGGAGGACGGAGCCGCCTTCCTCGACGCGCTCGTCGGGCGCATCGCCGCCGGTGTCGCCGCCGTCTGTGCCGTCGTCGACCCCGGGCTCGTCGTCCTGACCGGGCCGCTGGGGCGCGTCGCCGGTGAGCTGCTCGGCGAGCGCCTCGCGGAGCGGGTCGGTGCGGCGACCCCCGTGCGCCCCGAGGTCCGTCCGTCGCGGCGCTGCTCGACGCGACGCTCGGGGTCCGCTTCCAGGGCGCCGACGGCCCCGACGGCCCCGACGGCCCTTGGTACGACCTCGCCGAGGTCGTCCACCAGCCCACCGCGACCTGGAACGAACCGTGCGTCGAGGACCCGGCGCCGTACCGGTGGCTCCGGGCGTACGGCGCGCCCGGCGGACTCGCCACGCGATGGTATGGAGAGCGCGGAGAGCGCCGAGCCCGCGGAGGGAAGGTGTGATCGGCCACTTCCGCGTATCCGCCTGGCAGTCGGGGGCGGCTTTCGCGACCATGGGGTGATGAGGCATCGGGTTGCGGCCGATGAAGACGCGGATGGATCAGCCGCTTCGAGCGTGCGTGGGTCAGCCGCTCCGAGCATGAGGGGCGTGCGGGGTGTCCGGGATCGGCTGCTCGGCCCAGATCGTCTTGCCGCGCCGGGTGTAGCGGCTGCCCCAGCGCGTGGTGAGCTGGGCGACCAGATACAGGCCGCGGCCCCCCTCGTCGGTGAGGAGGGCCCGGCGCATGCGGGGTTGGGTGGCGCTGGGGTCGGAGACCTCGCAGGTCAGCTGTCCCGCACGGATCAGCCGCACCTCGACCGGGCCGCCGGCATGGCGGATGGCGTTGGTGACCAGCTCGCTCAGCACCAGTTCGGTGGTGAAGACGAGCTCCTCCAGCCCCCAGGCACGCAGCTGCCGGGCCGCGTCCTGCCGTACCCGGGCGACGGCGACCGGGTCGGCGTCCACGGGCCAGACCGCCGTGTTCCCGGGCGGCACCGCGTGGGTGCGGGCGAGCAGCAGGGTGACGTCGTCGGCGAGTTGGTGCGCGGGACGGCCGGAGACGATCTCCTGGCCGAGCTCCCGCAGCGGTGCGGTGGTGGTGCCAGGCCGGGACAGCCGGCGGCTCAGTTCGGCCATGCCCTCGTCGAGGTCGCTGTCGCGTCCCTCGATCAGCCCGTCGGTGTAGAGCACGAGGAGGCTGTCGGGCGCCAGTTCGACCTCTGTCACCTCGAAGGGCAGACCGCTGACGCCCAGCGGCGGACCGGGGTTCAGGGGCACGTACGAGACGGTCCCGTCCGGGGCCACGACGGCGGGCGGGGGGTGCCCGGCGGAGACCATCGCGCAGCGCCGGGAGACCGGGTCGTAGACGGCGTACAGGCAGGTGGCGCCGATCGGGTCGGCCCGGTGGCCGCCGGTTGCCCCGCCTGCGTCCGGCCGGCTGGGCCGAACGGGTCCGCCGGGTCCGCCGGGTCCGCCGGGTCCGCCGGATGCGCCGGGCCGGTCGGGTTCGTCGGGTTCGTTGGGCTCGTCGCGGAGCTGGGAGACCAGGTCGTCGAGATGGACCATCAGCTCGTCCGGTTCGAGATCGAGGTCGGCGAGGGTGCGGACGGCGGTACGGAGCCGCCCCATGGTGGCGGTGGCCCCCAGGCCGTGGCCGACCACGTCCCCGGCGACCAGGGCGACCCGGGCGGAGGACAGCGGGATCATGTCGAACCAGTCGCCGCCGACGCCGGTGGCGGTATCGGCCGGCAGATAGAAGCCGGAGGTGGTCACGGCGACGGTCTCGGCCTGCGCGGGCGGCAGCAGACTGCGCTGCAGGCCGACGGCTGCCCGGTGCTCCCGGGTGTAGCGGCGGGCGTTGTCCAGCGCGAGGGCCGCACGGGCGGCGATCTCGCACAGGAGGTCCAGGTCGGCCGATGCGTAGCCGGGCCGATCGGGGCCGCGCCGGACGGTCACCCGGCCGAGGAAGATGCCCCGGGCCCGCAGCGGGGCGGTCATCGACGCCGGGGAACGACCGACGGCCGGGGCGCAGTCGGCATCGGCCGGGACCACGGTGCCGGTCGGCACCTCCGCCGCCCGCTCCCCGGCCGCCGCGGTCCGGCGCAGCGGCAGCAGCCCGTCCTCGCCGGGAGCGGGCTCCTCGCCCGTGAACACCGACTCCGCGATCTCCACCACGGCGAGGTCGGCCAGTCCGGGCACCAGCACGGCGGCCAGTTCCTCACCGGTACCGGCGACGGACAGCGATCCGCCGACGGCCGCGGTGGCGTGATGCAGAATCGCCAGGCGCTCGTCCGAGCGGCGCTGCTCGGTGACGTCCGTGAACAGTGCGGTGACGCCGAAGACCTGCCCGTCCGGTGCCTGGAGCCGGAACGCCGAGATGGCCATCACCACCCCGCCGCCGGGATCCTCGATGGTCCGTACCGTCTCCTCCGCCAGGATCAGCGGCCGGCCGGTCCGCAGCACCTCGCGCAGCCGTCGCTCGACCGCCGCGGCGCCCTCGGCCTGCAGGAAGTCCCCCAGGCGCCGGTTGCGCAGGTCCGGCGGGAGGCCGGTGTACGGCAGCAGCTGGGTGTTGGTCCTGACCAGCCGCAGCTCCGCGTCGAACACGGCGAGACCCAGCCGGTCCTGCAGGAAGAGTTCCCGGGTGAACGCCTGGTCCTGCCGCCAGCGGTCGACCGTCCCGACCGGGGCCCAGAGCACGAGGTACCCGGTCGCGCCGTCGGCGGACGCCAGCGGCAGCGCGTGGAAGACGATGCCCAGGTCCTCGCCCCGGCCGGTGCGCACCACGGCCTCGCCGGACCAGGCGGTCTCCTGGTATCCGGCCGGCGGTTCGGGACCGGCCGCCGGGTCCGCGAGCAGCTCCAGGGCGGGACGGCCGCAGACCTGCTCGGTCGGAAGCGCGAACAGCTCCGCCGCCGCGGGTGTCCAGCCGATGATCAGTCCGTCCGCATCGAGCAGGGCCCCGGCCGCGCTGTCCGCGAACGGGAGCCCGTTGTGCCCGGGTGCGCCAGGGAGGGTCTTGCCGTCCACCTCGTTCTCAGCTCCCTCTCACGGCCCTGCCGGCGGTCCCGCGCCGCGTCCACGGACGTCTCCATCATGCCTCCGCTCGTTCCGGCCGCCAGTTTCGGCAGCCGGGCCGGTCCGAGGTGGGGCAGTATTTCGTTCAAGCATCTCGGCGGGAAGGTATCTGCATGTCCGATCGCACCGATGGAAGCACCGGCTCGCTGCTGGCGGTGAGCGACCTTCATGTGGGGGTGGCGGACAACCGCCCCGTCATCGAGTCCCTGCGGCCCGATTCCGACGAGGACTGGCTGATCGTCGCCGGTGATGTCGCGGAGCGGATGGCGGACGTGGAGTGGGCGTTGCGGCTGCTCGCGGACCGGTTCGCCCGGGTGATCTGGACCCCGGGGAACCATGAGTTGTGGACGCCGGAACGCGATCCGGTCCGGCTGCGGGGCCAGGAGCGGTACGAGCACCTGGTCGGGCTGTGCCGGAGCCTCGGGGTGGCCACTCCGGAGGACCCGTACCCGTTGTGGCCGGGCCCCGGCGGGCCGGTGGCCGTCGCGCCCGTGTTCGTGCTGTACGACTACAGCTTCCGGGCGCCGGGCACCACGACCAAGGAGGAGTCCCTGGCGTACGCGCGCCGGACGGGGGTGGTGTGCACCGACGAGTACCTGCTGCACCCCGACCCGTACCCGAGCCGCGACGCCTGGTGCCGGGCTCGGGTGGTGGAGACGGAACGGCGCCTCGCGGCACATGACCCGGAGGTCCCGCTGGTCATCGCCGGCCACTGGCCCCTGGTGCGCGAACCGATGGAGGTCCTCTGGTACCCCGAGTTCGCCCAGTGGTGCGGCACGCGGCTCACCGCCGACTGGCACCGGCGCTTCAACGTGGCGGCGATGGTCTACGGCCATCTGCACATCCCCCGTACGACCTGGTACGACGGAGTGCGCTTCGAGGAGGTCTCCATCGGCTACCCGAGGGAGTGGCGCAAGCGGGGCCACCCCAGGGGCCTGCTGCGGAAGATCCTCCCGTACGACGGCGACGGCGTGGCCGGGCAGGGGTCCGTCAGCGGTGGCCCAGCACGTTGACGACGCGGCCGTTCGGGTCGCGGACGAAGAAGCGGCGTACGCCCCACTCCTCGTCGCGCAACGGGTACACGATCTCGGCGCCGCTCTCCAGCATGGCCGCGTGGGCCGCGTCCACGTCCTCCACCTCGATGCTCATGTCCGGTGTGACCGGGGCGGTCGCGTCGGCGCCCATGATGCTGAGCTGGACCGTGGGGTGGGAGGCGGAGGCGAGCGTCATGATCCAGCCGTGGTTCATGACTTCCTGGAGGCCCAGCAGGCCGTAGAACTCCGCGCTCCGCTCCATCCCTTCGGCGGCGGGGCCACCGGCGGTGCGGATGTTGGGGACGATTCTGCGGACGGACATCGGCAACTCCTGTCGCGGGACTGACTCCGTGCCACCCGTCATCGGCGGACCCGACGCGGATCAGATGACCGGCGGCCGTCCCAGTTTCGTCATCTGCCACACCGTGCGCCACCGCATCGGCTGCCTTCGCCCGCACGGGGTACGGACACCCTCGGCGAAGCCGCCGGCCCAGGCGCGCAGACCCGTCGCCGACCTGGTGCGGGCCACGGTGAGCAGGGTCCAGGTGCCCAGGTAGGCCGGGACCAGGGGGAGGGGCAGGTTCCGGCGGGCGAGCCAGACCCGGTTGCGGGCCGTCATCCGGTAGTAGACGGAGTGCCTGGCCGGGGAGGTCTTGGGGTGCTGGAGCAGCAGATCGGGCTCGTAAAGGATCTTCCAGCCCGCGTCGAGCGCCCGCCAGGACAGGTCCGTCTCCTCGTGCGTGAAGAAGAACTCCGCCGGCCAGGGCCCCGTCTGGGCGAGCATCTTCATCGAGAAGGCGTGGCCGCCGCCCAGGAACGCGGTGACCGGTCCGCGCCGCATCGGGTCGGAGGCGCGCAGGCGCGGTACGTGACGACGCTGGGTCTCGCCGTGCTCGTCGGCGATCCGGAAGCCGATGATGCCGAGCCGCTGGTCGGCGGCGAACAGCTCCCGGACCTTGCGGAACGCCCCGCTGTCGACCAGGAGTCCGTCGTCGTCGAGCTCGATGACGACATCCACGTCGCCGAACTCCGCCAGCTTGGCCAGGGCGACGTTGCGGCCCCCGGGGCAGCCCAGGTTCTCCGCCAGCTCGATCGTCGTCACACCGCCGGGCAGATCGGACAGGCCGGGAAACGCGCCGAAGTCCGGGAGGGGCGATCCGTTGCCCACGACGACGAGGCGGGCCGGACGGACGTCCTGCCCGGCCACCGAGGCCAGCAGGGCCTCGACCTGCTGCGGGCGGTCGCCCATGGTGACGATGGATACGGCGATGCGCGGTTCGGACACGGTCGGCACTCCTGGTCTCGCTGCGGTGTCCGCGATCGTAGCCCCAGGAGATCGTCGCCCGTTGTTCAGCCACCCGTTGCCGCCCTGCCGTGCCCCGTGATTCTCAGGGTGCGGTGCCGGGGGTCTGGCTGGACGGGCCGAGCGGGGACCGCGGACGTGCCGCGACGCGTCGCACATGCCGGTCGAAGACGGCCGCCGCGTCGGGGGTGAGGGTGCGCAGCGCGACCATCGCCGTCACGATGACGTCGCAGAGCTCGGCCTCCACGTCCTGCCAGGAATGGCTGGCGCCCTTGCGCGGGTTCTGGCCGGTCGCCCCGATGACGGCCTGGGCGACCTCGCCCACCTCCTCCGACAGCTTCAGCATCCGCAGCAGCAGATCCTGCTCGGGCGGGATGCCGGTCTCCGCGTCGAGCCAGCCGTGCAGCTCGTCGATCGTCCGCCAGGTGTCGTGGTCCCGGTCGTGGGGGGTGTCCTGCCGGGGGCGGTGGGTGCTCTGCTGGTCCATGGTGCTCAGCCTGCCAGCCGCGACCGGCCCGTCGAGCGCGTCGGCGCGGCCCCGTCAGTCCCCGATGCGGGTTCCCGTCCCGCTCACCCGCACCCGGGCGTCGTCCGTCCGCAGTTCGACCGTGAGCGTGCCGGGGCGGCCCATGTCCTCGCCCTGGTGGAGGGTGAGGAGCGCGGTGTCGGGAACGAGGCCCTCGGCGCGCAGATAGGCGCCGAAGGCGGCCGCCGCCGCGCCGGTGGCGGGGTCCTCGACGACGCCGCCGACCGGGAACGGGGCGCGGACGTGGAAGACGGCCGGCGCCGCCCGCCACACCAGTTGCAGGGTCGTCAGGTCCAGCCGGTGCATCAGCGCTTCGAGGCGCGCGAAGTCGTAACGGAGGTCGGCCAGCCGCTCACGGGTCGCGGCGGCCAGCACCAGATGGCGGGCGCCCGCGAAGGCGATCCGGGGCGGCAGGGCCGGGTCGAGATCGGCGGCCGGCCAGTCCAGGGCGGCGAGCGCCTCCGCCAGGTCGTCGGGGGCGATGTCCGCGACATCCGGTTCGACGCTGGTGAGCGTGGCGCGGAGTTCGGCGCCCTCCCGGGTGACGGTGACCGGGACCGTGCCCGCGCGCGTGCCGAACACCAGGTCGCCGGGGCCGTCGCGCTCGGCGAGCGCCAGGGCCGTCGCGACGGTGGCGTGGCCGCAGAACGGGACCTCGGCCTTCGGGCTGAAGTAGCGGATGGTGTACTCCCGGGCGCCCGACGACCCCGCACCGCCCGACGTTTCTTCCCCGCCCGGCTCTCCCCGCCCGGTCAGGAACGCCGACTCGCTGTAGCCCAGCTCCGCCGCGACGGCGAGCATGGCGGCCTCGTCGAGACCGGACGCGTCAAGGACGACCCCGGCCGGATTGCCGCCCTCCGGGTCGGCGGAGAACGCGGTGTAGCGCAGGACCTCGATATCTGGAATCTGACTCATGCCGCAGGTCAACCGTGCCGCGGCCCGGGACATTCCCTTCCCGTCGGCAAAAAGGGGTGCCCCGGCCGCGGTCGCCCGGCTCAGTGGCAGTTCTTGGTGCCCTTGCTCGACTTCGTCCAGGAGCAGGAGTCCTGGAGCTTGCCGTTCGGCTTGATCAGCCGGGCCTTGTCGCCGGTGTTGTTCCAGACGTACGAACCGCGGTTCCAGTACACGTTGCCCGAAGCGTTCTTGCCCCGGCCGGTGTGGACCTTGACGGTCTTGCCCGCGGCGATGGTGTAGCTGCCGAAGGTGTACGTGTAACCGGTGTTGTCCTTCAGCTTGTAGCCCTTGAGCTGCAGCTTCGACTTGCTGTTGTTGTGGATGTCCACCCACTCGGCGTTGAGGGACGTGTTGCTGCGGGTGTCCTTGCCGGGGCTGTCGTACTGGATCCTGCCGAGGTGCAGCCCGCCCTGGTGCGGGGCGGCGGAGGCGGGGGCCGCGACGAGCAGCGAGCCGGCCAGGGCGGTGGCGGCTGCCAGGGCGAAGGGGGCCACGGTGCGTATGTGCATGCTGTGTTCCTTCTGTGGAATTTTGGTGAAGGAGTGTCAGCATAGGGGCAGCGCACGGCGACCCGGCGCGCGGGGCTACCGCCCGCGCCGGGGTGTTCGCCGGGAGCGTCCCGTCAGCCGCGCCCCACGTACGGCATCGCCGTCGCCAGGACCGTCGCGAACTGCATGTTCGCCTCCAGTGGCAGCTCCGCCATGTGGAGCACCGTCCGGGCCACGTCCGCCGCCGCCATCACCGGCTCGACCGCGAGTTCGCCGTTGGCCTGGAGGATGCCGGTCCGCATCTGCTCGGTCATGTCCGTGGCCGCGTTGCCGATGTCGATCTGCCCGCAGGCGATCCGGTACGGACGCCCGTCCAGCGACAGCGACTTCGTCAGCCCCGTCATGGCGTGCTTGGTCGTGGTGTAGGCGACCGAGTGGGGGCGCGGCGCATGGGCGGAGATCGAGCCGTTGTTGATGATCCGGCCGCCCTGCGGGTCCTGTTCCTTCATCAGCCGGTACGCCGCCTGCGCGCACAGGAACGCACCCGTCACGTTCACGTCCACCACCGAGCGCCAGTCCGCCACCGAGAGGTCCTCCACCGGGACGGAACGCGGGCCGAACGCACCGGCGTTGTTGAAGAGCAGATCGAGGCGGCCGAAGCACTCCCGCACCGAGGAGAAGAGCGCGCTCACGTCGTCGGGGCGCGACACATCGGCGGGGACGGTGATCACCCGGGCGCTCTCCCCGGCCAGTGCGGCAGTCCCGGCGAGGGGTTCCGGGCGCCGGCCCGCGAGCGCGACCGACCAGCCGGCGCCGGTCAGGGCGAGCGCCACCGCGCGACCGATTCCGGAGCCCGCGCCCGTCACGACCGCCGTCTTCGCATCGGAATTCAACACTTTGTTGCTCATGACGCCGCAGCGTACGTCGTTCCTCCCCGGGGTGTGCGTGAGGCCACATGGAGTCAAGGCGGCGCGTGGGGCGGCGCGTTCGCACGTCGGCCGGGTGCCGAAGATGATCATTGTCTCGTCGCGGATGCATGTTTTGTCCCCGCGGACCCATTGCTGCCGCATTCCTCATCCACGCGACGCCCGAGCGACGCGAACACGACAGCCGCTCGATGTGCTGAGCCGGTGAACTGCTCGCGTACACCACCAGCCAGGGGAGGGTCAGATGACAGACTCATCGCACCAGCAGGAGATGCGCGACGCCGCCAAGCAGGTCGGGCGCCGCCGCTTCCTCACCGTCACCGGCGCCGCCGCCGCGCTCGCCTTCTCGGTCAACCTGCCCGCCGCGGGCACCGCGAGCGCCGCCGAGCTGGACTCCAGGAAGATCGGCGACGACCCGTTCACCCTCGGCGTCGCCTCCGGTGACCCGCTTCCCGACTCGGTCCTGCTGTGGACGAGACTCGCGCCGCGCCCCTACGAGGCCGGCAGCGGACTGCCCCGGGCCCGTGTGCAGGTGAGCTGGGAACTCGCCCGCGACGAGCGCTTCTCCCGCGTCGTGCGGCGCGGATCGGCCACCGCCCACCCGGAGTTCGACCACAGCGTCCACGTCGAGGTCAAGGGACTCGACGCCGACCGCGTGTTCTACTACCGCTTCCGCACCGGGACGTGGACCAGCCCCGTCGGCCGGACCCGCACCGCCCCCGCCCGCGGCGCCCGCAACAGCTCGCTGAGCCTGGCCGCAATCTCCTGCCAGGCGTACCACGACGGCTACTTCACCGCGTACAAGCACCTCGCCCAGGAGGACGTCGACGTCGTCTTCCACCTCGGCGACTACCTCTACGAGTACGCCGTCGACGCGACCGGCGGAGCCCGTAAGTACACCGACCGCAGGCTCCCCGCCCACTACAACCGGGAGACGGTCACGCTGGAGGACTACCGGCTGCGGTACGGCCTCTACAAGTCCGACCCCGACCTGCGCGCCGCCCACGCCGCGCACCCCTTCGTCGTCACCTGGGACGACCACGAGACCGAGAACAACTACGCGGGCGACACCCCCGAGAACGACGTGCCGCCGGAGGAATTCCTGCTGCGCCGCGCCGCCGCGTACCGCGCGTACTGGGAGAACCAGCCGCTGCGCGCCCCGCAGCGCCCCACCGGCCCGGACATGAAGCTCTACCGGCGCCTGCGGTTCGGCCGGCTCGCCCAGTTCGACATCCTCGACACCCGCCAGTACCGCAGCGACCAGGCGTACGGCGACGGCTGGCAGACGCCCGGACCGGAGTCCCAGGACCCGTCGCGCACCATGACCGGCGCCACCCAGGAGCGCTGGCTGATCGACGGCTGGCACGCCTCGCAGGCCACCTGGAACGTCGTGCCGCAGCAGGTCACCTTCGCCCAGCGGCGCGACGTCCCCACCGACGCCTTCAAGGTGTCCATGGACGCCTGGGACGGCTACCCCGCCTCCCGGGGCCGCATCCTGAAGGGCGCCGAGGCCGCCGGGGTCGCCAACCTGATGGTGCTGACCGGCGATGTGCACGTCGGCTACGGCTTCGACCTGAAGAAGGACTTCGACGACCCCTCGTCCCGCACCGTCGGCACGGAGATCGTCGCCACCTCCATCACCAGCGGCAAGGACGGCTCGGACAAGCCCGGCAGCTGGAACAACCAGATGCAGGCCAACCCGCACATGAAGTTCTTCAACGGCCGCCGCGGATACGCCGTCGTCACACTGGGCCGGGACCGGGCGCGCGCCGACTACCGCACGGTGTCCGCCGTCACCACGCCCGGCGCGCCCCTCGCGACGGCCGCGTCGTTCGTCACCGAGGCCGGGAACCAGGGCCTCACCCCTGCGTGAGGCCCCTCCCGGACAGCCCCGGTCAGCCGAGGTCGTCGGCCGGGTAGCGGACGCCGATGCGGTCACGTACCGCGTCGAGCGTCCGCATCACGGCGAGCGACCCGTCCAGCGGCACCAGCGGCGACTCCGTCTCGCCCGCCCGCAGCGCCCGCGCCACCTCGGCCTGCTCGAACTGCAAGCCGCGCAGCCCCGCCCCGGCCGCCCCGGCGGTGAACTCCTCGGGGTCGTGTCCCGCCCGGTGCAGCACGAACCGCTCCGGGTAGAAGAAGCCGCGCGGGAACTCGATCCGGCCCTTCGAGCCCGTGACCGCCGCGGTCTGCGGAGTGTCCGCGACGACCGAACAGTTCAGCAGCGCCGAGGCGCCCGCCTCCGACCAGCCCAGCAGCATCGCGGTGTGCAGATCGACGCCCTCGGGGGAGAGCACCGCGTCGGCCTGCACCCGGTCCGGCTCACCCAGCAGCAGATGCGCGAACGACACCGGATAGACCCCGAGGTCCAGCAGCGCGCCGCCGCCCAGCGCCCGGTCGCGCAGCCGGTGTTCGGGACCGAAGGAGCCCGCGAGCCCGAAGTCGGCCTGCACGGAGCGGATGTCGCCGATGGCGCCGTCCCGCACCAGCTCCGTCATGCGCCGGATGACCGGGTTGCAGTACGTCCACATGGCCTCCATCAGGAAGAGGCCGCGGTCCCGGGCGAGCTTCACCAGTTCGTCCGCCTCCCGGGCGTTGAGCGTGAACGCCTTCTCGCACAGCACGTGCTTTCCGGCCTCCAGGCAGAGCGCCGCCGCTTCCCGGTGCGCCGAGTGCGGCGTCGCGACGTACACCACGTCGACCTCCTCGTCGGCGGCGAGAGCGGCCCAGCTGCCGTACGCCCGGGGTACCCCGAACCGCTGTGCGAACGCCTGCGCCGAGGCATCTGTCCGAGATGCGACGGCCACCACTTCCGCGTCCGGCATCGACCGGAGATCCTCGGTGAACGCCGCGGCGATACCGCCGGTCGCCAGCACACCCCACCGCACAGCGCCGCTCATGCCTGTCATGTCTGCTCCCCAAAAGGTCTCGACCAGTCCGGCTGAGCTGAGAGCATAGATGCGGATTCAACGACATGGAGATGAGAATGCCGGAGAGCGGCGCAAGCCGGGCCCAGCAGGAACGCACACACATACCGACCGCCGGGACCGGGGCCTCGGAGCCCGGAGCCA
This sequence comes from Streptomyces sp. NPDC058240, assembly GCF_042882135.1. NCBI lineage: Bacteria > Bacillati > Actinomycetota > Actinomycetes > Kitasatosporales > Streptomycetaceae > Streptomyces > Streptomyces sp. NPDC058240. Next base: position 347,250 of record NZ_JBHVWT010000001.1, on the reverse strand, counting down.
CCGGCGCACTTCCCGGAAAGCCGGCCGCTGCCGAAGCGGCCGGGCGCACCGGACTTCTCGTCACCCTCGTCCTCGGCGGCCTCACCGCGGTACCGCCACTCTCCATGGACATGTACCTCCCCGCCCTGCCCGCGGTCACCGAGTCCCTGCACGCTCCTGCCGCCACCGTCCAGCTCACCCTCACCGCCTGCCTGACCGGCCTGGCGCTCGGACAGATCGTCGTCGGACCGTTGAGCGACCGGTGGGGCAGGCGCAGGCCGCTGCTCCTCGGCATGGTCATCTACGTCGTCGCCACCGCGATGTGCGTCTTCGCGCCCACCACCGGGCTTCTCATCGGCTTCCGCCTTCTCCAGGGCCTGGCCGGTGCGGCGGGCATCGTCATCGCCCGTGCCGTGGTGCGCGACATGTACGACGGCGTGGAGATGGCCAGGTTCTTCTCCACCCTGATGCTCATCTCCGGCGTCGCGCCGATCGTCGCCCCGCTGATCGGCGGACAGGTGCTGCGGTTCACCGACTGGCGCGGAATCTTCGCCGTCCTCACCGTCGTCGGCCTGGCGCTCACCCTTGTCGTCTGGAAGTGGCTGGGCGAGACCCTGCCGCCGCAGGACCGGCACACCGGTGGCCTCGGCGACGCGCTGCGCACCATGCGCGGACTGCTCGCCGACCGGGTCTTCACCGGCTACATGATCGCGGGCAGCCTCGCCTTCGCCACTCTCTTCTCGTACGTGAGCGCGTCGCCGTTCGTCATGCAGGAGATCTACGGGGCATCGCCGCAGACGTTCAGCCTGCTCTTCGGCATCAACTCGGTCGGTCTGATCATCGTCGGCCAGATCAACGGCAAGCTGCTGGTCGGCCGGGTCAGCCTGGACAAGGCGCTGGCCTTCGGGCTCTGCGTCATCACGCTCGCCGCGCTCGCGCTGCTGCTGATGACGACCGGGGTCTTCGGGGAGGTGGGCCTGGCCCCGGTCGCCGCCGGGCTGTTCGTGCTGATGTCGGCGATGGGGATGGCGATGCCGAACACGAACGCGCAGGCGCTGATGCGTACGAAGCACGCCGCGGGGTCCGCCTCCGCGCTGCTCGGCACCTCGTCGTTCCTGATCGGTGCCGTCGCCTCGCCGCTCGTCGGGATCGCGGGCGAGGACACGGCCGTTCCGATGGCTGTCGTCCAGCTGGTGTGCGCGGTGGGCGCGATGGTCTGCTTCCTCGGGCTGTGCCGGCCCTGGCAGCGGACGTCGTGAAGTGCGCGCCGTGACGCGGGGCCTGTGACGCGGGGCCTGTGACGCGGTCCGTGGGTCAGCCCCGGGTCTTGCCGCTGATCATGTCCGGCCCGAACCAGCGGGAGAGGACGGAGGCGAGCGGTGGCACCGGACCGTCCTCCATCGCGAGCTTGAAGGTGTGGACCACGCAGGTCCGCACCGGATGCGTCGGCCCGCCGGGGTACCCGCTGTCGTCGGCGGACAGCGGACAGCGGCCGGTGCTGCGGGTGCGCCAGGGCGAAGCAGACCAGCATCGTGCGAGGGTCCTCGAACCGGAAGTACTCGGTGATCGCCCGGTTGCCGAAGTCCATGCGGTCGAAGACGACGGCGACGTCCTCGTCGCCGTACGGGGCGGCCCGCAGAGCCGGCAGCACGTCGAGGACCGCGTCACCGGAAGCGAGCAGCCGGGCCTCCTCGTGGGAGTCGCCCCAGGGCGGCGGATCGTCGTCCGGCGGGCACCCGGGGTACGTCTCGGTCCGCAGCGACGTGCCCACGGGAGGCCGGTCCCAGCGGGCCTGCCCGCTGACGCTGCCCCAGTTCAGACCGGCGTTGACGCAGAGCTTCCCCGCGACGAGCGCCCACGGTGTCCGGACCACGCGCTCACGTGCCAGCTCGACCACGAGACGGCCGAAGGCCTCCGGCCGCAGGAGAGCCGGCTCGGGCGGTGCGATGAAGGCGTCGGTCCGGATTCCCATGCCCTCTTGTAACAGCGGGGTCCGGAGCGGGGCGAACGGATTTCCGCGCTCCGCCCCGGACCCCGCGACGCCTCTCGACGTTCTCCGCGACGCCGCTGCGCCGCGCTACGACGACCTCGGATAGCCGATCAGGTGCGGGCGGTCCTTCTCGTCCGTCCAGCGGAACAGGCCGACACCGTCCGCCGTCTCCATGCCCGGAACCCGTACGTTCGACGGCAGGGCGCCCGTCGAACCGCTCCTGACGGCGACCGCGACCGGGGCGCCGCCGCCGGCCAGCACGTCCGCCGCGTTGCGTGCGCTCGCCGCGCCGTACGCGGTGCCCTCGTCGTTCACGGACGCCAGCGTCAGCGGCTTGGTGCCGTCCGCCCCCTCGAAGCAGAACCCCCGCTTCGTGGCCAGGTCGAACGCGAGCGGTCCGGCCACCAGGTAGGAGCCCGAGGGCGCGGAGACGAGCTGCGGGTACTGGCCCGGCTTTATCGCGGGCTTGCTGCACTCCACCGAGGCCAGGGTCTTGCCCGTCTCCGCGTCCTGCACCGCCCACATGTCGTGGGTGGTGGCGCGCTTGGCGCCCTTCGCGAGCTGCCACTTCGACAGGAGTAGACCCGGGATCACCGACGTCGGGATCCCGCTGAGCTTGTCCGTGCCCTTGGGGGCGACATTGCGGCTGAACCAGCCGCCCTGCACCCAGAACTCCTTGGACCCGCTGACCAGCAGGCCCTTCTGCGTCAGCCCGCGCACCTCGGTGAGCTGCTTGCAGGTCTTGCAGCCCTTCGGGTACTTGAGCGCGGCAGCCGTGACGTTCGACACCCGGCCGGTCACCGGGTCGACCACCGCGCTGTTCGTCCGGCCGTCGCTGATGAGGATGCCGGGGCCGGTGGTGGAGACCGTCGGAACGGAGTTCCACGGCACCTCGATGCGCCGCCGGGAACCGTCCTCCACGTCGTAGACATCCAGCGAGACGATGGTGTCGGCGGGGGTCAGCGCGTTCTCGCCGACCTTTCCGTACGCCCACGTCACGAAGTACTCGTGGTCGTCGACGGTGACCGGGAGGAGTCTCGGGAACTGGTGCGGGGACGGGGGCCGCCAGCTCTCGCCGTGCCAGCCGTCCTCTCCCGTCTTGGAATCGATGGTCCGCAGCTGGTACTTGGTCTCCGACTCCCGCACCAGATAGGCGAGACGGCCCGTCGTCCGGGAGATCGCATAGTCGGGCGAGGTCCCGATGAGCTCCCAGCCGTGCTCCGTCGCATACGCGGAAGGAACGGTGAGCTGCGTCACCTTCGTCGGGCTCTTCCTGGCCTGCTTCTCCGGCTTGTCCGTGCTCTTCTCGCCGCTGCCGCACGTGGCGAGCAGAAGAAGCATGGCAAGCACGATCACTCCGCCGACCAGAGCCAGGCGCACGATCTTCTGTCTCATGGTTCCCCTCAATGGGCAATCCCGACCTCGCGGCGGTCAGCGTAGCAACTTGCGCAGGCATCGCGGCAGTTCGGATTCCGTGCAGTTCGGCGTGGATACCGGGGCGGGGACGACTGGGTCGGCTTTGCCTACAATTCGTCGGTGAACGCCACCCTCCCCACCGCGGAAGTCCTGCGCGCGGCGCTGGCCGGACTGCTCGACGGGTTGCCGCCCAAGCAGGCCGCCCAGGCCGTCGAACGGCTCATCGCCAACTACCGCGGGACCACCCCGACCGACGCGCCGGTGCTCCGCGACCGTTCCGACGTCGCCGCGTACGCCGCGTACCGGATGCCCGCCACCTTCGAAGCCGTACGGTCCGCCCTCGCCGCGCTCCAGGAGGCCGCGCCGGACTGGACGCCCGCCACGCACACCGACGTCGGCGGCGGCACCGGAGCGGCGAGCTGGGCCGTGGCAGGGGCCTGGGAGGGGCCGCGGACGACCGTGCTGGACTGGGCCGAGCCCGCGCTCGCCCTCGGCCGCGAGCTGGCCGGCCTCTCCGGCATCCCCGCCCTGCGCGCCGCCGAGTGGCGCCGGGCCCGGATCGGCGCGGGCCTCGAACTCGCCCCCACGGACCTGATCACCGTCTCCTACGTACTCAAGGAGCTGACCGCGGACGTCCGCGCCGCCCTCGTCGACACCGCCGCCGCGGCGGCGCAGGCGGTCGTGGTCGTCGAACCGGGCACCCCCGACGGCTACGCCCGGATCATCGAGGCCCGCGACCGGCTGATCGCCGCCGGGCTGAGCGTCGCCGCGCCCTGCCCGCACAGCGAGGCCTGCCCGATCGAGCCGGGCACGGACTGGTGCCACTTCTCGGCCCGGGTCAGCCGCTCCTCGCTGCACCGGCAGGTCAAGGGCGGCTCGCTGCCGTACGAGGACGAGAAGTTCAGCTATGTGGTGGCGACCCGCTTCGGGACGGAGCCCGTCCGGGCGCGGGTCACCCGCAAGCCGCAGATCCGCAAGGGGCAGGTGCTGCTGGACCTGTGCACCCGCGACGAGGCCCTGCGGCGTGCCACGGTCACCAAGCGGCACGGCGAGCTGTACCGGGCCGCCCGGGACATCGCGTGGGGCGACGAGTGGCCGCCCGGCGGGAACGCCTGACGGCGGCCCGCTCGCTCACCCCCGCAGCTCCTGCGTGCAGCACTTCACGCTGCCGCCGCCCTTGAGCAGCTCGCCCAGGTCCATCGGCACCGGTTCGAAGCCCCGCGCCCGCAGCGGATCGAAGAGCCCCGTCGCGGCCTGCGGCAGCAGCACATGGCGCCCGTCGCTCACCGCGTTCAGGCCGAGCGCCGCGGCGTCCGCCTCCTCGGCGATCAGCGCACCGGGGAAGAGCCGGGCCAGCACCGACCGGCTGCCCGGCGAGAAGGCGCCCGGGTAGTACATGATCTCGTCGCCCGCGTCGTCGAGCACGGACAGCGCCGTGTCCAGGTGGTAGTAGCGCGGGTCGACCAGATCGAGCCCGATCACCGGGCGCCCGAAGAACTCCTGCGCCTCGCCGTGCGAGAGCGGACTGGACCGGAAGCCCCGCCCGGCCAGGACGTACGACGCGGTGACCGCGAAGTCGCCCTCGCCCTCGTTGACGTGGTCCGGTTCATGGATCTCGGTGAAGCCGTTCGCCCGGAACCACTCGCGATGGGCCCCGGCCTCCTCGTACCGCTGCCGGTACGCGAAGCGGGCGCCCAGCACCCGGCCGTCGATGACGGTGGCGCCGTTGGCGGCGAACACCATGTCGGGCAGCTCGGGGCGGGGGGCGATCAGCTCCACGGTGTGCCCCAGGGCGCGGTACCGGTCGCGCAGGTCCTCCCACTGCGTCCGGGCCAGGGGGAGGTCCACGGGCTTGCTGGGGTCCATCCAGGGGTTGATGGAGTACGTCACCCTGAAGTGCGTGGGCGCGCACATCAGGTAGCGGCGGGGTGTGGCTTCACGAGGCAACGAAGGCTCCTCACGAAAGGCAGGGGTTGCCTGCCGGGGGACTTCGCACGGATCTGTGCGTGAGCCCATGGTCCGCTCTCCGGGGCCCGCGCGCAGTGATCCGATCGGGTGGTTCCGCGCGACCGGGAGACGATACGTATCGACTCGTCCCACTGCTGGATCGATCGGCACGGTAGAGAACCGGCAGCCCGACGCCGGCCGCCGCAACGAGCGTTCGCGCCGCGCGATCCATGACGCGGCGCTCGGCCTGGTCGCGGAGGTGGGCTACCCGAGGACCACGACCACGCCCTGCGCAGGACCGGCGCCCTGAGACGCACCCGTCATTTCATGACAAGAAGTGGCATAGTGCCCAACTCGCGGCACTGTCGTCCGTACCCCGCTTCGGGACTCCGGCCACCCGAGGCGCAGGATGGTGGGACCATGGGCAGGGGCAACGCTGAGGTAAGGGGATAGATGGGCGCCGATTTCGGCCGTTATCGCGGCTCAGAGAGCAAATTTTCCCAATGGCTTCGCCGCCGACCCAAACCGCAGCAGAGCGAGGTCGACGACACCGCCCGGGAGGCGCTGCTCCTGGCCGTCGCCGAGGCCGGAATGCCGATCGCGCCGGCCGCCCATCCGATCGGATACCGATGTTCGTGCGAACGCATCGGCTGTCCCACCCCCGCCCGGCACCCGATCTCCTTCGCCTGGCAGACGCAGTCCACCACCGACCGGGCCCAGATCGAGCGCTGGGCCCGCAGCCAGCAGCAGGCTAACTTCATCACCGCGACCGGCATGATCCACGACGTTCTCGACGTGCCGCTGTCCGCGGGCAGCCAGGCGCTGGAACGGCTCCTCGCCGCGGGCATCGACGTCGGCCCCGTCGCCCGGTCCGGCGACGACCGGATGCTCTTCTTCACCGCCACCCGCGGTACGCCCGAGGACGAGGACGAATGGTGGCCGTGCGAGCTGGACTGCCACCCCGAGACCATGGACGAGCATCCGGGACTGCGGTGGCACTGCCGCGGCAGCTATGTGCTCCTGCCGCCGGCCCGGCTCCCCGGCGAACTGGACGTGCGGTGGGTGCGCGGGCCGGAGAACCCGCTGCCCGATCCGCTGACCCTGCTGGAGACGCTCACCGACGCGTGCGCGCAGTACGCGGACGAGGCGGACCAGAGCGATCTCGACCATGACTCGGTGGCGTGGCCGCTGAGCCGTTAGCGCACCGTCCGGATCATGACCGGGGCCGTTCCCGCACGCGGGGCGGCCCCGGTCGTGTCACGAGCCCTTCGCCGCCGTCAGGCCCGGCAGCCTGTTCAGCACGACCACCTTGCCGCCGTCCTTCGTCGAGCCCTTCTTCGGGACGTACACCAGCTCGCTGGAGACCCGCTCCTTGGTGAGGGTGGACTCCACCTCACCGGTCAGCAGCGCCTCCACGTCCTGGTTGAGCGGGGGGCGCAGCCCCTTCGCCGCGGTCTGCCGCTCGAAGTGCTTGCTGCTGAAGAAGACCAGTGCCCCGCCGTCGTCCGTCTCCAGGCCGAGCGGGCCGAACGTACCGCTGTCCAGCGGCCGGTCGATGTACTGGTACGAGAAGCCCGCCCGCCGGGTGGTCCGGCGCGCCTCCCGCCAGCCCGAGGTGGCGGAGCCGGGGGCGAAGACGTCCGGGGTGCCCTTCTGCAGGTACTGCGTGTACTGGGTGCTCAAGTCCTCCGGTGCCACGGCCAGTTCGGTGCTGTCGGCGGCCACCGGCCTGGCCCGGCCCTCGCCGTCCTTCGCGAAGGACGGCAGCTGGGAGGCGGCGAGGACCGACAGATAGGAGGCCTTCCACCCGGCGCCGGGCCCGGACTTGACGAAGACGACCAGCCAGCGGGTGTCCAGCTTCCCGTTGTCCTGGTCGCGGTTGGCGTCGGTGTCCGCGAGGAACCACCGCGGCCAGCCGGCCTTCTTCGGGATGAGATACCGGGCGTCGGTCAGCTCCAGCGGCGAGTGGTCCGGGTTGCCGTCCGGATGGTTCTTCTGCCGCGCCTTCAGCCCGGCCTGGTTGATCGCACCGAGCGGGCCGGTGACCCGGTCCGCGTCCAGGGCCGGATCGTAGGCCTTGTCCGCCGCGTTGTACGCGGTGGTGAACGCCTTCAGGGCCTGCGCGGCCTCAGACCTGGTTGCCCCCGGCACCACTTCCAGCTCGCCGTGCACCGTCACGCAACCGCTCGCCGTCATGGACAGCACCGTCGCCGTCGCGAGCCCCGTCGCCAGCCGAATCGGCCTCAGGCTTCTCATCCGTTGCTTTCCGCACCTTCTGATCCGTCGCCCTTTCTGACCGTCCGAACCCTACCGGGGCGAGGAACAGCGCGAGGGTGGGGATCAGATACAGCGCCCACACCGTGATCTGGAGAACGGTCGGGTCGGGCTGGAAGTTGAACGTGCCCTTCAGCAGCGTGCCGTACCAGCTGTCCGGCGGAATCGTGGCGCTGATGTCGAACGCCTGGTTGTGGAGACCGCCGATGAACTCGGCTTCCTGGAGGTCGTGGACGCCGTACGCGAGCACGCCCGCGGCGACGATCACCAGCATGCCGCCGGTCCAGGTGAAGAACTTCGAGAGGTTGATCCTCAGGGCGCCCCGGTAGAACAGCCAGCCCAGCACGACGGCGGCCGCGATGCCGAGGAGCGCGCCGATCATCGGGTGCCAGCCGTCGTCCGCCGCGTGAACCGCACGCCACACGAACAGCGAGGTCTCCAGGCCCTCCCGGCCCACCGCGAGGAGCGCCGTGGCGACCAGCGCGCCGGTACCCATCGCGAGCGCCGCGTCGAGCTTGCCGTGCAGTTCCGTCTTCAGGTGCCGCGCGGTGCGCCGCATCCAGAAGACCATCCAGGTGACCAGGCCGACGGAGACGATCGACAGCGAACCGCCGAGCGCCTCCTGGGCCTTGAACGTCATCTCCTGCGAACCGAATTCGAGCCCGGCACCGAACGCCAGGCTGACGACGATCGCGATCCCCACCCCGGTCCAGATCGGCACCAGCTTGTTCTTGTTGCCGGTCTTCACCAGATAGGCGATGAGGATGCAGACGACCAGGCTGGCCTCAAGGCCCTCGCGCAGGCCGATCAGGAAGTTGCTGAACACGTCTCGGTTCTCCTTTTCTGCTTCGAGTCCCGTTACTTCTGCTTCGAGTCTCGTTACGAGAACAGCGCCCGGCCCCACCAGTCGCCCTTGTCGCGGACGCCCGGCGGGACGGCGAAGTGCGCCGAACCCACGTGCTGGATGTACTCGTTGAGTGCGTCGTGCGCCGCCAGGCGCCGCTGGAGCGGAATGAACGCCTTGCGGACATCGCGCTGGTAGGCGAGGAAGAACAGCCCGGCGTCGAGCCGGCCGAGGCCGTCCGTGCCGTCGGTGAAGGAGTAGCCGCGGCGCAGGATCGTCGCACCGCCGTTGCTGTCCGGGTGGGCGAGCCGCACGTGCGCGGTCGGCAGCATCGCCTTCAGGAACGGCTCGTCGCGCTCCTTGGCCTTGCCGACCGGGGCGCCCTCGCCCTTGTCGCGGCCGAAGACGTCCTCCTGCTCCTGGAGCGGGGCGCGGTCCCAGGTCTCGATGTGCATCCGGATGCGGCGGGCCACCAGGTACGAACCTCCGGTCATCCAGCCCGCGTCGTCCTTCGGGCCGACCCAGACGTGCTTGTCCAGGGCGGCGGTGTCGGTGCCGGAGATGTTCCGGGTGCCGTCCTTGAAGCCCATCATGTTGCGCGGGGTCTGGGCGTCCGGCGTCGTCGAGGACGTCTTGCCGAAGCCCAGCTGGGACCAGCGGATCGCGGTGCGGCCCATGCCGATCCTGGCGAGGTTGCGGATGGCGTGCACCGCGACCTGCGGGTCGTCCGCACACGCCTGGACGCAGAGATCGCCGCCGCTGCGGGCCGCGTCGAGGTTGTCGCCGGGGAACTTCGGCAGATCGACGAGCGCCTCGGGCCGCTTGTCCTCCAGGCCGAACCGGCCCTTGGCGAAGAGCGAGGGGCCGAAGCCGATGGTCAGCGTCAGCCGGGACGGCTTCAGCCCCAGCGCCTCGCCCGTGTCGTCCGGCGGGGCCTCGGCGAGACCGCCGTACGCCCCGTCGCCGACCGCGTGACCGGCCGTCATCCGCTCCGCCGCCCGCGTCCACTCCTTGAGCAGCGCGATCAGCTCGGCGCGGTCCTTCGTCGTCACGTCGAACGCGGCGAAGTGCAGCCTGTCCTGTACGGCGGTGGCGATACCGGCCTGGTGCGCACCGTGGAACGGCACGGCCGCACCGCTGTCCGCGGCCGGCACCGCGTCGTTCTCCGTGCGTACTGCGGCGACCGCGCCGCCGGCCGCGACGGCTCCCAGCGCGAGACCCGCGCCGCCCCAGCCGAGCAGTGCCCGGCGGGACGGGGCGGGACCGGAGGTCTCCTCCGGGGTTTCGCCGGCCTGTGTCTGGTCGGACATGACCAAAGCCTTCCCGCTCGTTACTTCGTCACCGCGGCGGCGAGCCGGGACAGCGGCTCGGCCAGCGCGTTGACCGCGTCCGAAAGCTCCTTGCGGTCCGCCTTGCCGACCTTCTCGTACGAGGTGAACTCGTAGGAGCTCTTGTCCTTGCGGTACTTGTCCAGCAGCGTGTTCAGCTCCGCGAACCGCTTGTCCAGGGTGGCGGTCAGCGCCGCGTCGTTCTTCGAGGCGATCGGCTTCAGCAGCTCGTAGGACTTCTCGGCGCCCTCGACGTTGCCCTTGAAGTCGATCAGGTCGGTGTGGCTGTAGCGCTCCTCCTCACCGGTGACCTTGCCGGTGGCGACCTCGTCGAGGAGCTCCTTGGCGCCGTTGGCCATCGAGGTCGGGGTGATGTCGGCCGTGCCGACCCGCTTCTGCCAGTCGAGCAGGTCCTTGTGGAGGACCGGGGCGAGGGCCTTTTCCTCGGCGCCCAGCTTCTTGTCCTGCCACAGCGCCTTCTCCAGGCGGTGCCAGCCGGTCCACTTCTGGCCGTCCTCCAGGCCGTCCTCGCGGATGTCGACCTTGGGGTCGATGTCACCGAAGGATTCGGCGACCGGCTCGGTGCGCTCCCAGCCGAGCCGGGAGTCGGCGTAGATCTTCTTGGCGGCCTCGATGTCACCGGCGGCGACGGCGTCCGTGAACTTCTTGGCCTTCGGCAGCGTCTCGTCGGCCTGGGCCTGGACGTAGGTGCGGTACTCCGCGACGGCCTTGTCCATCTCGGGGCTGCGCTTGGCCGCGTTGCCGCCGGTGACCTCCAGCTTCTGCCGGATGCCGTGGCCCTTCATGCCGGGCTTGCAGGCGACCTCGTACGAACCCGCCTTGATCTCGGCCGTGATGGTGGCCTTGGTGCCGGGGCCGATGTTCTCGCGCTCGGCGACGATGCGGTCGTCCGGGAAGAGGACGTAGACCTCGGTGACCTTGGATCCCTTGTTCTGCACGGCCAGTTCGATGTGACCGGCCGGAAGCTTCTTCTTCGACACCTCGCAGGAGTCGTCCTTCGCGACGACCTGCAGGGCGCCGTCGCCCTTGCCGTCGCTCTTCTGTGCGCAGCCCGTGACGGCGGTCAGAGCGGCCACCGTGGCGGCAGCGGTGACGACGGAGAAACGAACGGCTCGCATACGGGCTCCACATGAGGACGAAGGAGAAGCGGGAGAAGATCCGGACAAAGGCAGGTGAGGCGGACCTAACTTAACCGAGGCTTACCTGAGCAATGCCCACCCGTGCAGTGATTCAGCTCTCATCCGGGCGGCACGGAAACGGGGCGATCACGAGTGACCCATGGATCTCCCAAGCGTAGGTCAAGCAGTGGTCAAGTCCCTCTTGTCGGTACGACGAGAGGCGCCCCGGTCCGCGGGTGCGGGAACACCTCGACCGGCTGCCGGTAGACCTCGCCGAGCAGCTCGCCCGTGAACACCCCGGCGGGCGGCCCCGCCACCGCGATCCGCCCGTCGTGCAGCACGGCGGCCCGGTCCGCGTACGCCGCGGCGAGACCCAGATCGTGCAGCACCACGACGACCGCGTCCCCGGCGGCGGCCCGCGCCCGGCAGATCCGCAGCACCAGTTCCTGGTGGCGCAGATCGAGCGCGGCCGTGGGCTCGTCGAGCAGCAGCAGCGGGGCGCGCTGCGCCAGCACCCTGGCCAGTGCGACCCGGGCCCGTTCGCCGCCGGACAGGGCGGAGAAGGGCCGCGCGGCGAACTCGGTGACCTCGGTCGCCGCCATCGACGCGGCGACGGCGGGATCGTCCTCGTCCGCCCGCTCCGTTCCGGCCCACGGTGCCCGCCCCATCCGGACGACGTCCTCCACCGGGAACGGGAACGACAGCGCGGCGGACTGCGGCAGCACGGCCCGGCGCAGCGCCAGTTCGGCGGCCGACCAGTCGCCGACCGGGCGCCCGTCGATCCGGATCTCACCGCCGGCCGCGGGCAGATCGGCGGCCAGTGCCGCCAACAGGGTCGACTTGCCCGCCCCGTTGGGCCCCACCAGCGCCAGCACCTCGCCCGCGTGCGCGGTCAGATCGATGGAGTCGAGCACCGTCCGCTGCCCCAGCAGCACCCGCAGCCCGCACGCCTCGGCGACGGGGGAGCCGGGGGAGACGGGAGCGGGCAGTCGCCGTCCCCGTACCCGGAACGGATTCTTCAGGGCCTTCATGCCCAACCACCTTGCTTGCGACGGGTCCTGCGCAGCAGCCAGAAGAAGAACGGGCTGCCGAAGAGCGCGGTCAGCACACCGAGCGGCAGCTCGGCGGGATCGGCGACGGTACGGGCCGCGAGATCGCCCACCACCAGGACCAGGGCGCCGCCGAGCGCACTGCCGGGGACGAGGAAGCGGTGGCCGGGACCGTTCGCCATCCGCAGCAGATGCGGCACCAGCAGCCCCACGAACGAGATGATCCCGGCGACCGCCACCGCGGCGGCGGTCAGCAGCGCCACGACGAGCACGAGCACGATCCGGAGCCGTTCGACATCGACCCCCAGGTGCCGGGCGGGCCGTTCGCCGAGCGCGAGGAGGTCCAGCTTCCGGGCGTGGAACGGTGCGACGAGCAGCCCGAGCACCGCGCACGGCAGCACCGCGAGCACCTTGGGCCAGGTCGCCTGGGCCAGCGAGCCCAGCTGCCAGAAGGTGATCTGCGAGATCTGCGCGTTGTCGGCGAAGAAGATGAACAGCCCGATCAGCGCGCCCGCGAAGGCGTTGACCGCGATCCCGGTGAGGATCAGCGTCACCACCTCGGTCCGTCCGCCCGACCGCGACAGCGCGTACACCAGCAGTACGGTCGCGAGCCCGGCGGCGAACGCGCAGACGGTCACCGTCCAGTTGCCGAAGAAGCTCAGTCCGAGCGCGATCGAGGCGACCGCGCCGACCGCCGCACCGGAGGAGATCCCGATCACCCCGGGCTCGGCGAGCGGATTGCCGAACACCCCCTGCATCAGGGCGCCTGCGCAGCCCAGCGACGCCCCGACCAGCAGGGCCAGGACGACCCTCGGCAGCCGTACGTTCCACAGCACGCTCTCGCCGACCCGGTCCAGCGCGGCCCCGCCGAGGCCGAGCCGGTGCTGGACCGAGCCGAGGACGTCGCCGAGCGGGATGCTGTACGCGCCGAGTCCGGCGGAGAGCAGACAGCACACCAGGAGGGCGGCGAGCAGCCCGGCGGTCAGCGCGAACGACGAGGAGCGCCGGGGCCTGGGTGCCATCGGCCCTTCCGGTGCCGCGGCGGCGTCGGCCCGGGTGCGCTCCGGGGACGTGGTGGTCACTTGTCCGCCCCGTCCTCCGGGTAGAGCTGCGCGATCAGTTCGCTCAGCACCCGGTCCGTGCGCGGGCCGTAGTTCAGCAGCACCCCGTCGTCGATGGAGACGATCCGCCGGTCCATCCCGGCCGGGGTCTCGGCGACGCCCGGGATCTTCACGAGTCCGTCGACGCCGCCCACCGAGTCGAGCCCCTTGCTCATCACCAGGATGGCGTCGGGGGCGGCCTTGGCGAGTGCCTCGCTGGTGATGGCGGTGAAGTCCTTCTTCAGCCCGGACGCCTTGCCCGCGTCGACGGCTCCCGCCGCTTCCAGGAGCGAACTCGCGCCGGACTCCCGGCCGCCCAGCAGATACACCGAGGCCGAACCACGCAGGTAGAGGAAGGCGACCCGGGGCTTCTCGTGCCCGTCCGCCGGGGCGGGCACGGACTTCCGTACGGCGTCGATACGCGACTGGGTGCGCGACTTCAGTTCGGCGCCCGAGTCCGGCATGCCCAGGGCCGCCGCCACGGTGCCGATCCGGCGGCCGATGTCGGAGAGCTGCTGGGCCGGTTCGACGACGACGAGCGGGATGCCGGCATCCCGGATCTGGTCGATGGCCTCCGCCGGGCCGGTCGTGGTCTCGGCGAGCACGACGGTCGGCTTCAGCGACAGCACGCTCTCCGCCGAGACGTCATGGGCCCGGGTCACCACGGGGAGTTTCGCGGCCTGTTCGAAGGTGGCCGTGATGTCGCGGGCCACGACCCGCTTGCCGAGGCCGAGCGTGAAGACGATCTCGCTCAGACCGCCGGTCAGCGGAACGATCCGGTCCGTCGAGGCGACGGTGACCTCGGCGCCGTCCGCCGACTTCACCGTGACGGGCAGCCGTGGCTCCGGCGCGGTGGCGAGGGGTTCGACCCGGTCGGCGGCGGCCCCGGCAGCGGGAGCCTTCGTCTCCGTACCGCCGCCGCAGCCCGTCAGGACGAGGGCCAGGGCGAGAACGGCCGTCAGGGCGCCGAGCGGTCCACGGCTCCCGGACCGCCCGCGCCCCGGCCGTCGGCCGCCCTGACCCGGTGGGGCGAAGTCCTGCGAGAAGCGCACTGGGGCACCGTCCTGTCGTAGTGCGTGGGCAGTTGGTCATGGTTCGCGAGTGATGTGGTGGAAGGGGTACCTCCACGAGACGCGCATAGCTTAGGTTAGCCTTACCTCAGTTTCCAGACCTCGGAGGGGTTCCATGCTGCCGTCCAGACCTGCCCGCGCACTCGCCGTCACGCTCCTGACGGCGGTGCTGGGAGTCCTGCTCCCCGCCACCGCCGCGCAGGCGGCGGGCCGTACGGTGCAGGGCGGCAGGCTGGACTGGGGCATCAAGCCCTCCTTCCAGAGCTATGTCACCGGCCCGATCGCGAAAGGCAGTTGGAGCCTGACCGGCGGCGCCGCCACGGTCGGCGGCAGCCAGTTCCGCTTCCACTCCGCCACCGGTTCCTACGACCCGGCGACCGGCGCCTTCGCCTCGGCCTTCGCCGGCGGGGTCCACTTCCTCGGCCACCGGAAAACCGACGGCAGCCACGAACTGGACCTCACCATCAGCCGCCCCACCGTCCGCATCGCGGGCGGCGGCGGCACCCTGTACGCCGACATGGTCAGCAAGGACCGGGGGAGCGGCCGGGTGACCTCGGCCGCCCAGGTGCCGCTCGCGACGCTCGGCCTGTCCGGGATCGACATGAAGGGCGGTACCACCCCCATCGCCCTCCGCAACGTCCCGGCGACCCTGACCGCGCAGGGCGCCAAGGCGTTCGCCGGCTACTACACGGCCGGCACCCCGCTCGACCCGGTCAGCCTCTCCGTGGACACCTCCGCCCCGGCCGGGAAGCCCGCCGCCGCCAAGTCCCCCGGAAAGAAGCCGGAGCCGAGGAAGACCGCGACGGCCGCCGGACGCTTCGAGGACGCCGCCGTCGACTGGGGTGTCCGCCGGACCTTCCGCGAGTACGTCACCGGCTCCATCGGCAAGGGGAAGTGGACCCTCGCCGGGGGCGCCCAGGACGGCGGGGCGCTTTTCCGCTTCCCGCGCGGCAAGGGCACGTACGACCCGGCGAGGCAGACCCTGGACGCCGAATTCGCGGGCAGCGTCCGGTTCACCGGCGCCGACGGGCTCGATCTGGAACTGTCGGCCGTCGCGGTCCGGGTGAAGGCGGGCAAGGGCACGCTCCTGGCCGACGTCCACGGCGACGGCGACCGGCGCAGGGCCGTCCCGCTCGTCACCTTCACCGCGAAGGACTTCGCGCCGAAGGACGGTCTCGCCGTCCTCGCCGAAGCTCCCGCCACCCTCACCGCCGACGGCGCCGAGGCGTTCGGCTCGCTCTATCGGGCGGGCACCGCGATGGACCCGGTCTCGCTGGCCGTCGTCGTCGATGCCGGGGCCGAACTGCCCGCCCTGCCCGACCTGGGCAGCGCCCCCGACCCGTCGTCCCAGCCGTCCGCCGCATCGACGGAGAAGGCCACCCCCGCCGCGGCTGAGGCAGCCGACTCCAGCACCGGCCTGTATCCGGTCCTCGGCGGTGCGGGCGTGCTCGCCGTCGCGGCGGGCGCGCTGTACCTCGCCCGTCGCCGCGGCACCCCGCGGAAGACCGACTAGGCCTGTCCGACCCTGATCCGCCGGACAGGGTCTAGACCCCCGTCCCCCGTCCCACCCCCTGTTCCTGAGGAGACCAACGACCATGGCAGCCACCCGCCGCCCCATAGCCCTCACCGCCGCAGTCGCCACCGCCGCCGCCCTCGGCGCCACCGTGTTCGCCCTTCCGGCGCTCGCCGCCGACGGTCCCGCAGCCGGTGGAGCCGCCGCCGCGGCGCCGACGCTGGAGCTGAAGGACGGCACGCTCGAATGGGGCGTCAAGGAGTCCTTCCGCAAGTACCTCGCCTCGTCGTTCTCCGGCGGGAAGATCACCGTCAAGGACGGTGCCACCCAGGCGCCCGACAACGGCGTGTTCACCTTCGCCGGCGGCAAGGGCACGTACGACACCGCCACGCACGGCACCGACACCGCCTTCGGCGGCGGCGTCAACTTCTACGCCCACGGGGGCGTTCTCGACATCACGCTCTCCGACGTGAAGCTCGCCACGACCGGTACCGGCGGCGCGATCACCGTCGACGTCACGACTCCCCAGGGCACCCGCGACGACGTGAAGTTCGCGGCTCTCGACCTCTCGGCGGTGAAGCCGGGCCGGGGCGAGGGCGGCGCGATGGTCTTCAAGGACATCCCGGCGACGCTGACGAAGGCGGGCTCCGAGGCGTTCGACGGCCAGTACAAGGAGGGCGACGCGCTCGACCCGGCCACCCTCTCGGTGAAGGCGGTCACGCCCCCGACCACCGAGCCCACGGAGGAGCCGACCACCGAGCCGACCGGAAAGCCCACCACGAAGCCCACCACGAAGCCGACCGGGCCGACCACCGAGCCGACCGGGAAGCCCACCTCGACCGCGCCCCCGTCCCCCTCGGACACCGACAAGCCGGCCGCCGCCGACCGGGGCGACGTCGTCGACGGCACCCTGGACTGGGGCGTCAAGAAGTCCTTCCGTACGTACGTCACGGGCCCGATCGCCCACGGCAAGGTCGAGACGACGGCCGGTGCCACCGCCTCCGGTGACGGCTACCGGTTCTCCGACGCGACCGGCCGTTTCGACGCCACGAAGCAGAGCCTGAACGCCGAATTCCACGGCAAGGTCCGCTTCCTGGGCCACGAGGAGAACGGCGCGTACACCCTCGACCTCTCCCTGACCGGCATGGAGATCCAGGTGAACGGCACGAAGGGCACCCTGATCGCGGACGTCTCCACCAAGGACCGCACGACCAAGAAGGTCTCCACGTACACCGGTCTGGCCGTCGCGGACCTGAAGGTGCCGAAGGGCCGACTCGCCGCCAAGAACGGCGTGGTGAACCTCTCGGCCGTCCCGGCGACCCTCACCGCCGACGGCACCAAGGCCTTCGGCGGCATGTACCGGGCCGGCGAGCAGCTCGACGCGCTGACCGTCGCGGTCGCCCTCGACAAGGACGCCGAACTCCCGGGCGCCGCGGGCGGTTCCGGTTCCGCGGGCGGTTCCGGCTCGACGGGCGGCACCGCGACCGCCGGGGGCAGCGTGGGCGGCGGCTCCGCAGGCGGCTCCGTGGGCGGCGCGGTCGGCGGTTCGGCCGGCGGCGCGGGCTCCCTCGCCGCCACCGGCTCCGAACTCCCGGCGGGCGCCCTGTTCGCCGCCTCGGGTGTGGTCGTGGCGGCCGGTGCCGGAGTCGTGATCGCGGCCCGCCGCCGCACCGCCTGACCCGTCCGCGTCCCACGACCGCACCGCCCGGGTGGACCGGCCGAACAGCCGCCACCCGGGCGGTGCTTGAATGCTGACGTGAGCGACAGCGACTTCGACGTACCCGCGGGCATCGACGTACTACGCGTGTTCTGCGGCCCCGACGGCCGGCACGGCAACGCCCTCGGCGTGGTGCGCGACGGCAGCGCCTACCCGGACCGGGCGTCCCGGCAGGCGCTGGCCGGGCGGCTCGGCTTCAGCGAGACGGTGTTCGTCGACGACCCCGAGCGCGGACACGTCGACATCTACACCCCGGGTCTCCGCCTCCCGTTCGCCGGGCATCCGCTCGTCGGCACGGCCTGGCTGCTCGACCTGGAGATCCTGGAGCTTCCGGTCGGGGAGGTCTTCGCCCGTCAGGACGGCGAGTTCAGCTGGATCACCGCCCGCCCCGAGTGGGCACCCCCGCGCACGCTGGAGCGGTACGGGTCCGCCGCCGAGGTCGAGGCGCTGACTGGGCCGCCGCCGGGGGAGGGCTGGCTGTACGTGTGGGCCTGGGAGGACGAGGCGGCCGGCCGGGTCAGGGCGCGGGCGTTCCCCCGGCGCGACGACAACATCGTGGAGGACGAGGCGACGGGGGCGGCGGCGCTGCTGCTCAGCGCGGAGCTGGGGCGCGCCCTCAACATCACGCAAGGACGCGGCTCCCAGATCCTCACCGCTCCCGCGCCCGACGGCACGGTGGAGGTCGGGGGCCGCGTGACACTCGCCGCCGTCCGCGCCCGGCAAGGCACTACGCGCTGAGCGGGAACACCTCGCCCAGCTCCCGGAACACCGCCGTGTTCAGCGCGAACGCGCGCTTGCACTCGTCGACGATCCGCTGCTTCTCCAGGTCGTCCGCGTCCACCGCGTCCAGCAGCTCGCGGTAACCCCGCTTGAACGAGGCGGGGTTGGATATCTCCTCGAAGACGTAGAACCGGACCCCGTCGCCCTTGCGCGCGAAACCCCAGGTCTTCTCCGCCTTGTCACGGATGATCTGGCCGCCGGAGAGGTCGCCGAGGTAGCGGGTGTAGTGGTGCGCGACATAGCCGGCCGGCCAGCTGCGGGCGCACTCGGCGACCCGGGCGGCGTACGCGGCCGTGGCGGGCAGCGGCTCCAGGCCCTCGCGCCAGTCCGCACCCCGCAGATGGGCCAGATCGCGCTCCAGCTCGGCGGTGCGCATCAGCTCGGGCCGTATGAAGGGACCGGCGACCGGATCGCCGTGCAACGCCTGCGCCCCCTCCTCCAGCGCCCGGTACACGAACCACAGCTGCTCGGTGTAGCGCGTGTAGGCGTCCACTCCGAGCCGCCCGCCCAGCAGGTCGCTCATGAAGGTCGAGGTCTCCGCCTCGGTGTGCTGCTCGTGCGACGCGATGCGGATGAGCGTCGAGAAGGGCGTGGTGGCGGCGGTTGCGTCCAAGGCGGGCCTCCGGGGACCGAGGGGGACGGGAAGTCCAGAAAGAGACGGAAATATCGGCAGCGACCGCGTACTGCGGCGGGGGCTGTCGACAACCCCGATCTTCCTACTTAGGCTTACCTAAGTCAATAACTTCCCGACGCCCTGTCGGTAAAAACGATACGCCTGGTTCCGCCTCTGCGGGGGGTACGCGAAAGCGGCCGCCCGGGGGCGGCCGCTTTCGGGGAGGAACTGTCCGGGGGACGGGGACGGGGACGGGGGACTACGGGAGCGTCAGGATCTCGGCGCCCGTCTCCGTCACCACCAGCGTGTGCTCGAACTGCGCGGTGCGCCTGCGGTCCTTCGTCACCACGGTCCAGCCGTCGTCCCACATGTCGTAGTCATGGCTGCCCAGCGTCAGCATCGGCTCGATGGTGAACGTCATTCCGGGCTGCATCAGGGTGGTCGCGTGCGGGCTGTCGTAGTGCGGAATGATCAGGCCGGAGTGGAACGAGGAATTGATCCCGTGCCCGGTGAAGTCCCGCACCACCCCGTAGCCGAAGCGCTTGGCGTACGACTCGATGACCCGCCCGATCACATTGACCTGCCGCCCCGGCCGGACCGCCTTGATCGCCCGGTTCAGCGACTCCTCGGTGCGCTCCACGAGGAGCCGGGACTCCTCGTCCACGTCGCCGCAGAGATACGTGGCGTTGTTGTCGCCGTGCACACCGTTGATGTACGCCGTGACGTCGAGGTTCACGATGTCGCCGTCGCGCAGCACCGTGGAGTCCGGGATGCCGTGGCAGATCACCTCGTTGAGCGAGGTGCAGAGCGACTTGGGGAACCCGCGGTAGCCGAGCGTCGACGGGTACGCGCCGTGGTCGCACATGAACTCATGGGCGACCCGGTCGAGTTCGTCCGTCGTGACGCCCGGGGCGATGTGCTTCGCGGCCTCCGCCATCGCCTGCGCGGCGATCCGGCCGGCGACGCGCATGCGCTCGACGGTGTCGGTGTCCTGGACCTCCGGACCGGTGTACGGGGTGGGGGCCGGCTTGCCCACGTATTCGGGGCGCCGGATCTTTCCGGGCACGGAGCGGATGGGAGTGATCTCCCCGGGTGCGAGCAGCGACTGGCCAGACATGTCAGCGAGTCTAACCAGCGCGCTTGGGGCAGCATGGCCCCGAGGGAAGGAGCCGCTGATGGCCCTGTTCAAGAAGCGCACGGTCGGCAAGCCGGGCGAGTGGTACTACTGCCTGGAGCATCACAAGGTCGAGGAGGGCCCCGAGTGCCCGGCCAAGGACCGTTTCGGGCCGTACGCCTCCCGCGAGGAGGCACAGCACGCCATGGACACCGCCCGGGAGCGGAACCTGGAGTGGGAGAACGACCCCAAGTGGCACGACGGGGGCACGCCGCCCGATCCGGAGGCATGACCCGGGGCGCCGCGCCGGGCCCCCGCCCCGGGGGGCCCGCTCCTCAGAGCCTGTCGGGTGACGGGCTGGACTTCCTGGCTTCCCGCCTGCGCAGCGCGTCCTCGTCCGTCTCGGAGTCGTAGGTGAGCAGCTTCGGAAGCGCTGCCGTGAGCAGCGCGACCGAGGCCACGCACGCCACACCGCCGCTCCAGATCGCCGAGCGGGTCCCCGTCCAGCCCGCCATCGCACCGGCCCGCACCTGGCCCAGCTGCGGGCCGATGCTGTACGAGAGCACCTCGATGCCCGCCAGCCGGCCCCGCAGCTCCTCCGGGATGGTCTGGTTCCAGATCGTGGAGCGGCCGAGACCGCTGAGCATGTCGCCCGCGCCCGCCACCGCCAGGCAGACCAGCACCAGCCACACATTGCCGAACCACCCGGCCGCCGCGATGGCCAGCCCCCAGACCGCCGCCCCGAAGACCACGAACAGCCCGTGCCGCCGCACCCGCGACGTCCAGCCGCTGGTCAGTCCCAGCACCAGCGATCCGACCGAGTCCGCGGCGTACATCAGGCCCAGCGACCAGTCGGCGTGCAGGTCGTCCGCCAGGAACGGGAAGATCGCGTTCGGGAAGGCGAAGAACATCGCGGCCATGTCGACCGCGTACGTCCCCAGCAGCACCGGTCGGCTCCAGGCGTACTTCGCGCCCTCCACGATGCCGCGCAGCGACGGCTTCGCGTTGTCCCGGGCGGGCGGTGCGGGCGTCAGGCGCAGACACAGGAGCACGGAGACGGCGAACGTGGCCACCGTGACCGCGTACGCCGTGGCGTGCCCGGCGTAGGCCACCACCAGGCCCGCCACCGCGGGACCGGTGATCGCGCCGAACTGCCAGCGCAGCGAGTTCAGCGCGGCGGCTGCGGTCAGCTGCTCGTGCGGCACGATCCTGGCCATCAGGGAGTCCAGCGCGGGCCGCTGGAGCCCGGCGAGCGCGGAGACCCCGGCCGCGACCAGGTAGAGCGGCCAGAGCATTGGACCGGACAGCGCCGCGTTCCCCAGGAGCACCAGAGCGAGCAGCCCCAGCCCCGCCTCCGTGGCCAGGATCACCTTGCGGCGGTCCGCGGAGTCCGCGAGCGCCCCGCCGTACAGACCGAAGACGACCAGCGGCACCAGCTCGACCGCGCCCATCACACCGACGGCCAGCGGCGAACCCGTCAGCTCCTTGATCTGGAGCGGCAGCGCGATCATCGCCATGAAGCTGCCGAAGTACGTCACCAGGCCCTGGATCCACAGCAGCCGGAAGTCGGCGGAGGAGCGCAGGGGCGAGAGATCGGGCAGCAGAGCGGCCAGCCGGGCGGCCGGGGACGGAGCAGTGGTCACGGGGGGCCATGCTCCGGCGCGGCAGGTGCCGCCGCAACGGAATTTCCGCGGCGGCCCCTCTGCCCGGCCGCCGGGCTCTCACCAGCGGGCGGGAGGAGGGGACGTCAGCTGATCGGCGAGCCGGGACAGCCGGTCCCGGAAGCCGCGGCGGCCACGTGGCGCGGGGGCGCTGTTCTCCCCGGCCGCCGCGCTCACCAGATGCTGCACGGTGTCCAGGTCGACGTCGTCGCCGCCGGTCACCGTGAGCGTCTCGTGGGCGAGCCCGCGCACCTCCGGGTCGCCGTCGTTCAGCGAGAGCACCGTGGCCCCCGCGCGCCGCGCGTCGTGCACCCGCTCCAGCAGCCCCGCGCCGGGCCGCTCCGGGGCCACCAGGAGCAGCGTCTCGCCCCGCCCGGCCGCCTCGATCCGGCCCAGACCGACGGCCAGATGCGCGGGGCCGCCCGGCTCCACCCGGTGGCGTACCAGGGTGGGGGCCAGCTCCGGCAGCCCGGACCAGGTGGACTCGTCGACCAGATGCGCGGCCAGATGCCACGGTTCGTACGCCGCCGTCCCCACCAGCAGCAGACCGCCGCCGTGCGGGACGACGGACGACCTCAGCGCTCCGGCGAACCGCCGGGTGGCGGCGGGCCACTCGGTCCCGGCGAGCACTTCACGGAGCAGGGCGACGCGTACGGCATCCATGGCCCGGCATCATGCCCCAGGACCCGTGCCCGGCACCGGGGAACGGCTCCGAACCAGTCGAACGGGGAACGAGGGGTGACACCGGGTCCCGCTCCGTGGCGGGCAGTAATGTCGGAGCCATGACTACGAATGGCAGTGACAGCGCGGCCAAGCCCCCCGCCAAGGACCCCTGGGACCTTCCCGACGTCTCCGGGCTGACCGTCGGGGTGCTCGGTGGCACCGGACCCCAGGGGCGCGGCCTGGCCTACCGGTTCGCCCGTGCCGGGCAGCAGGTGATCATCGGCTCCCGGGCCGCCGACCGTGCGCGGAGCGCCGCCGAGGAGCTGGGGCGCGGCGTCGAGGGCGCGGACAACGCGGAGTGCGCCCGCCGCAGCGACGTCGTGATCGTCGCCGTGCCGTGGGACGGCCATGCCAAGACCCTGGAGTCGCTGCGGGACGAACTCGCGGGCAAGCTCGTCGTCGACTGCGTCAACCCGCTCGGCTTCGACAAGAAGGGCGCCTACGCGCTGAAGCCCGAGGAGGGCAGCGCCGCCGAGCAGGCCGCCGCCCTGCTGCCGGAGTCCCGGGTCACCGCCGCCTTCCACCACCTCTCGGCGGTGCTGCTGCAGGACGAGGCCATCGAGGAGATCGACACCGATGTGCTGGTGCTGGGCGAGGCCCGCGCCGACACCGACCTCGTACAGGCGCTGGCGGGCCGGATCCCCGGCATGCGCGGCATCTTCGCCGGGCGGCTGCGCAACGCGCACCAGGTGGAGTCGCTGGTCGCCAACCTGATCTCGGTCAACCGCCGCTACAAGGCGCACGCCGGGCTCCGTACCACCGACGTCTGAGCCGGACCGGCCACCATCGCCGTCCGAGCCGGACCGGCCACCACCGGTATGTGAGCCGGAGCCGCTCCCGGCCCCACCCTGCGGCGAGCGGAAAGGGGCATGGGGGACACTGGACGGGACCGCGCATCACCCCCGACAGGAGCCGCCCCCCATGCCCCGACTCGCTCTCTACGCCATCACCGTCTGTGTCCTGGCCGTCGTCGCGGCCGTGATCTCGTTCGCCCAGGGCAGCCTGCTCGGGATCGTCTGGGTGCTGCTGGCCGGGCTCTCGTCCAACATGGCGTGGTTCTACCTGCGCCGGCAGCGCGCACAGACCGCCGAATGACGGCCGGTCCGCCGGGTCACGGGCCGACCGCGCAGACCGGATACTCCTCGTTCCAGTTCTCCCAGAACCGGTAGGCGGCACGGCCGCACTCCGTCCCCAGGCCGTTCACGCCCAGCGAATCCAGCACGCCGTGGACCATGTCGAAGAAGACATGGTTGACCTCCGGGATCCACAGCACGCCGAACACCGCGAGCAGCCCGAACTGCGCGAACGGTTCCACCTGGCGCCGGATCCGGTACGACAGCCAGGGCTCGATCACCCCGTACCCGTCCAGTCCGGGGACCGGCAGGAAGTTCAGGATCGCCGCGGTGACCTGGAGCAGGGCCAGGAACGCCAGCGCGTACCGGAACTCCCTCGGGACGCCGTCCAGCGCGTGCAGCCAGAACGGCGCCGTGCACACCAGCGCGAACAGCACATTCGTCAGCGGGCCCGCCGCCGAGATCAGGCTGTGCCGCCAGCGACCGCGGATCCGCCCCCGCTCGATGAAGACGGCGCCGCCGGGCAGACCGATACCGCCCATGATCACGAACAGCACCGGCAGCACGATGCTGAGCAGAGCGTGCGTGTAGGCGAGCGGATTGAGGCTGAGGTAGCCCTTCGCGCCGACCGAGAGGTCCCCGCTGTGCAGCGCGGTGCGGGCGTGCGCGTACTCGTGCAGGCAGAGCGAGACCACCCACGCCCCCGTGACGAAGACGAAGACCGCGAGGCCGTACGGATATCCGGTGCCCGTCCACACCGCCCATCCCGACACCGCCGTCACGGCGACGATCCCGAGGAAGACCGGGCTGATCCGCCGGTCGCTGCGGGCTGCTGTGGTGGTCATCGGCGAACTCCTGAGGGGTGGCCGGAAGGGAACGGTACGGCGGGCGGCGAGCCCGACCGTACCGCCGACACGCCACAAACGTCTCGCGCCGGGGCGGTGGTTCCGTAAAGGGTGGGGGCATGACGAACGATCCAGGAATACCGCGCACAGGGGCACGGTCGGACGTGTGTGCCCATCTCGATCCCGGTCACGGACAATAGGCCGGTGCGCTACTGCATCCTCGGAACGACCCGGGCACTTCGCGACGACGGCACGGCCGTCGCCCTCGGCGGGGCGCGGCTGCGCGCCCTGCTCACCGTCCTCGCGCTGCGCCCCGGCCGCACGGTCCCGGCCGCCGTGCTCGTCGACGAGGTGTGGGACGGCGAGCCGCCCGCCGACGCGGTGGGCGCCCTCCAGGCACTCGTCGGCCGGCTCCGGCGGGCCGTCGGCCACGACGCGGTGGTCTCCGCGGACAGCGGCTACCGGCTGGCCACCGAGCCGGACGCCATCGACCTCCACCGCTTCGAGCGGCTCGCGGGGGAGGGGGCGCGGGCGCTGGAGGAGGGCGACGCGGCGAAGGCCCGGACCGTGCTCGACGACGCGCTCGGCCTGTGGCGCGGGCCGGTTCTGGCCGATCTGCCCGACCGCGGCGCCGACGCGGCCCGCTGGGAGGCCCGGCGGCTGGATGCCCGCCGCAACAGGCTCCGCGCGGACCTCGCGCTCGGCCACGCGGACGAGGCCCTGCCCGAACTGGCCGCCCTGTGCGCCGAGCACCCGATCGACGAACCCCTTCAGGCCCTGCGGCTGCGGGCCCTGCGCGACGCCGGGCGCACGGCGCAGGCGCTGGCCGCCTACGACGAGGTGCGCACCGTGCTCGCCGACCGTCTCGGCACCGATCCCGGCCCCGAGCTGCGCTCGCTCCACGCCGAGCTGCTCCGCCAGGAGCCCGCGCGCCCGGCCGCACCGGCCGCCCCGCCCCTGCCCGCCCGCACCGGGGCCCCCGCCGCACCACAGGGCAACCTCCGGGCCCGGCTGACCAGTTTCGTCGGGCGCGAGGGCGATATCGATGTCCTGCGCGAGGACCTCTCGCACGCCCGTCTCGTCACCCTCCTGGGCCCCGGCGGCGCGGGCAAGACCCGGCTCTCCCAGGAGGCCGCCGAATCCGTCGCGCCCGCCTGGCCGGACGGTGTCTGGCTGGCCGAACTCGCCCCCGTCGACGATCCCGAGGCGGTGCCGGAGGCCGTGCTGACCGCGCTCGGCGCCCGCGAGACCGTCCTGCGCGGCGCCGGTGCCGAGGAGCTCAGGGTCGCCGAGGGAAACGCGAGCGACCCCCTCGTACGCCTCACCGAGTACTGCTCCCGGCGCCGCATGCTGCTGCTCCTGGACAACTGCGAACACCTCGTCGGGGCCGCCGCCGCCCTCGCCGACCACCTGCTCGCCCGCTGCCCGCACCTCACCGTCCTCGCGACCAGCCGTGAACCCCTCGGCGTGCCGGGCGAGTTCGTCCGCCCCGTCGAACCGCTGCCCGACCCGATGGCGCTGCGCCTGTTCGCCGACCGCGGCGCCGCCGCCCGGCCGGGTTTCCGGACCGACGCCGACGAGGAGACCGCGGCCGCCGCGGCGGAGATCTGCCGCCGCCTCGACGGGCTGCCGCTCGCCATCGAACTCGCCGCCGCCCGGCTGCGGATGCTCACCCCGCGCCAGATCGCCGACCGGCTCGACGACCGGTTCCGCCTGCTCACCAGCGGAGCCCGCACCGTACTGCCCCGCCAGCAGACCCTGCGCGCCGTCGTCGACTGGTCCTGGGACCTGCTCGACGAATCCGAACGCGCCGTGCTGCGCGGGCTCTCCGTCTTCGCGGGCGGCTGCACCCTGACCGCGGCCGAGGCGGTCTGCGCGGACGGGCCCCGGGAGGCGCGCGAGGTCGCCGGGCTGCTCGGCTCCCTCGTCGACAAATCGCTCGTCGTCGCCGCGCCCGCCGAGGACGGCGAGATGCGCTACCGGCTGCTGGAGACCGTCGGCGAGTACGCCGCCGAACGGCTCGACGAGGCGGCCGAGCGGGACCCCGTGGTCCGGCGTCACCAGGTGTTCTTCCGGGAGCTGGTCCGTACCACGGAACCCCGGCTCCGCGGCGCCGGACAGCGGTCCGCCATCGCGCTCCTCCAGCGCGAGTACGAGAACATCCGCACCGCCCTGCGCAACGCCGTCGCCGCCCGCGACGAGCAGGAGACGCTCTGCATGGTGCTCTCGCTGTGCTGGTACTGGCAGATGCGCGATCTGAGCAGCGACGCGCTGCACTGGGCCGAAGCCGCCGCCGCGCTGGGCCCCGACCCCTTCGCCCCGCCCGCCGAGCCCGCGCCCTCCATCCACGAACGCTGCACCGACGCACCGCCGCCCATGGGGCCCGAGCTGCTCCAGGAGGCACGCCGCCAGGCGGGCCTGATCCGGCTGGTCAGCATGGAACACGCCACGGAGAGGTGGACCGACGAGCCGAGCATGGCCCGGCTGCGTGTCATCGCGAACACCTACCGGGCCGGCCAGCCGCAGACCTGCCGGGTCCCGGCATCGCTCTGGTTCTTCGCGGTCATGCTCGTCGGGGAGACCGGCAGGCTGCGCGGGCTGCTGGACGAGACGGTCCGCGCCTGTCGGGAGTTCGGCTACGAATGGGAGCTCGCCGCGGCCCTCCAGACGCGGGCCAACGTGCTGGCCAACCGGCCCGAGTGGTCGGGCGAGGCGCGCACGGACGCCGACGAGAGCCTGGAGCTCTTCAGCCGGATCGGTGACGACTGGGGCGTCGCCGAAGCGCTCTCGGCACGGGGCGAGGCCCACGAGCGGCGCGGCGAGTACACGCGCGCGGCCGAGGACTACCAGGCCGCGATCGGCTATGCGAACAAACTGGGCGCCCCCTCCCAGGTGGCGGTCCTGCGCACCAGATACGCGGCCGTGCTCACCGAGATGGACCGCGGCGCCGAGGGCGAGGCGATCCTGCGCGAGGTGATCGCCGAGAGGCTCGATGCGAGGTCCATCGCCCGGCTCCATCTGGCCATGTGGCTGGGCCGCAG
Source organism: Streptomyces sp. NPDC058240 (assembly GCF_042882135.1). NCBI lineage: Bacteria > Bacillati > Actinomycetota > Actinomycetes > Kitasatosporales > Streptomycetaceae > Streptomyces > Streptomyces sp. NPDC058240. The sequence continues at coordinate 320,034 of NZ_JBHVWT010000001.1, read as the reverse complement.
TAGTCGCACCGGCGAGGCGCGCGAGCAACTGGCCGTACTGCGCGAGGAGTTCCACTCCGAGACCATGGCGATCTTCGAAGGGGTCGTGCTGGGCGCGGTGGCCTGGCTGGACAACCAGGACGGGCGGTACGCGGACGCCCTGCCCCGGGGCCTGGTGGCGCTGGAGCGGTCCCACGACCGGCTGTCGCAGTTGGTGGCGCCGCAGATGTCCGTCATCCATCTCGTCGCCCTCGCCCGCTCGTTGGCCGGCATCGGCGGCGAGCGGCGGGCCACGACCGCGGCCCGGCTGCTGGGGGCGGGCCGGGAGCTGCTGCCCCGGGGCCATGTGCCGACATCGATGGAGCGGGACGACTGGGCCCGTGCGGAGGAACTGGCCGTCGCCGCGCTCGGCCGGGCCGCCTACGAGACCGCGTACGCCGAGGGCGGCGGCCTCTCCCTGGAGGAGGCCACCGCCCTCGTGGACGCGTACCGGGAGTGACCCCGTCCGTCAGGACTTCTTGCGGAACCTGGAGACCGCGATCGGGGCCATCACCGCGGTGATGACCACGGTCCAGCCGAGCGTCACCAGGACCGAGTGGGCGAGCGGGCCGCCCATCATCAGGGCGCGCGCGGCGTCGGCCAGGTTGGACAGCGGGTTGTAGTCGGTGAACGTCTGGAGCCAGCCGGGCATCGTCTTCGTCGGGGCGAAGATCGAGGAGCCGAACTGGAGCGGCATCAGCACGAGCATCCCCATTCCCTGAACCGCCTGGGTCGTCTTCATGGTCAGCCCGAGCAGGATGAAGATCCACATGATGGCGGCGCCGAACGCGGCCGACAGCGCGATGGCCCCGATCAGCCCGAGCACCGACTCCTGGAGCTCCATGCCGAGGGCGAAGCCCATGGCCAGCAGGATGAGGGTGGCGACCATCATCCGGCCCAGCTCGACCACGATCTTCGCGATGAGCACCGAGGAACGGGCGATCGGCATCGTCCGGAACCGGTCCATGACGCCCTTGCGGAAGTCGTCGTTGACCCCGGAGCCGACCGCCATGGCGATGTTCATGCCCATCATCGCCATCAGGCCGGGTATCAGGTAGTTCAGATACTCCTGCCGGCCGCCGCCCATGCTGCCGCCTACCGAGCCGCCGAAGACGTACACGAACAGCAGCGTGAAGATGACCGGCATCAGGAGCGCGTCGAACATCGACTCCGGATCCTTCTTGATCTGGAGCATGTTGCGCCGCACCAGCGCCCCGATGTGGCGCAGATTGTTCCGCAGCCCTATCCGGCCCTCGTCGTGGACCGCCTTCGCCCGGGGGGACTCGGTGGGCGTGGGCGTGGGTGTCAGAGTCGCCGTGCTCATGCCGCGACCTCCTCGGGGATCGTGTCGGTGGCGGAAGCGGACTTCTCGCCGGTGATGGCCAGGAACACCTCGTCCAGGCTGGGCAGCGCGGTGGCGACATGCGCCAGCGGGAAGCCCCGGGTGCCGAGCAGGCCGATGACGGAGGTCAGCTGTTCGTCGCTGAGGATCGGTACGTACAGCAGCCCCTCGTCCGGGACGGCCTGCGCTCCCGCGACACCGTCCAGACCGGCCTCCCTGATGGCCTGCGCCATCGCGGCCAGCTGCGCCGGGTCCGAGGGCCGGATCTGCAGGGTGCGGCCGCCGACCTTCGCCTTCAGCTCGTCGACACCGCCGCGGGCGATGATCTTCCCCTTGTCGATGACGGTCAGCTCGTTGGCGAGCTGCTCGGCCTCTTCCATGTACTGGGTGGTGAGCAGCACGGTCGCCCCCTCCGCGACCATCCGCTGCACCTCGTCCCAGACCTCGTTACGGGTGCGGGGGTCCAGCCCCGTCGTCGGCTCGTCCAGGTACAGGACGGCCGGGCTGCCGATCATCGAGGCGGCCAGGTCGAGCCGGCGCCGCATGCCGCCGGAGTAGTCCATCGCGGCCTTCTTGGCCGCGTCGGTGAGCGAGAAGCGCTCCAGCAGCTCGTCCGCGCGGGACCGGGCGGTCTTGCGGGGCAGGTCGAGCAGCCGCCCGATCATGTAGAGGTTCTCCCAGCCGGAGAGCTTCTCGTCGACCGAGGCGTACTGCCCGGTCAGACCGATGGTGCGGCGCAGCTGCCGGGGCTGCTTCACCACGTCGTAGCCCGCCACGGTGGCGTGCCCGGCGTCGGGAACGATCAGGGTGGAGAGGCAGCGTACGAGCGTGGTCTTCCCGGCGCCGTTGGGGCCGAGCACACCGAGCACGGTGCCTTCGCGGACATCGAGGTCCACGCCGTCCAGAGCCTTGGTCGTGCCGTAGTGCTTGACCAGCCCCCGTACCTCGACGGCGTTCGTGCCGCTCCTGGGGTTCTTGTCGATTCGCGTCATGCCGACCATCAGACCAGCCGCCACCGACAGTCCACCGACAGCGGGCCGACAGCCCGCCGATGGGGGATGTCGGCGGGCTGTCGGTGGTGCGGGCAGTGGTCAGGTGGAACTAGTGGAAGGTGTGCTCGGCGGCCGGGAAGGCGCCGCCCACGACCTCTTCCGCGAACTCCTTCGCCGCGTCGCCCAGCACCTTGCGCAGGTCCGCGTACTGCTTGGTGAAGCGCGGCACCTTGCCGCCGGTCAGTCCGACCATGTCGGTGTAGACCAGCACCTGGGCGTCCGTGTCGGGGCCGGCGCCGATGCCGACGGTCGGGATGTGCAGGGTGCGGGTGACCTCGGCGGCCAGCTCGGCCGGTACGAGCTCCAGGACGACGGCGAACGCGCCCGCGTCCTGCACGGCCTTGGCGTCGCGCAGCATCTGCTGGGCGGCCTCCTCGCCGCGGCCCTGCACCCGGTAGCCCATCGCGTTGACGGACTGCGGGGTCAGGCCGATGTGGGCCATGACCGGGATTCCGGCGTCGACCAGCAGCTTGATCTGCTCGTGGCTGCGCTCGCCGCCCTCCAGCTTGACCGCGCCGACGCCGGACTCCTTGATCAGCCGGGTGGCGTTGCGCAGGGCCTGGACCGGGCTCTCCTGGTACGCCCCGAAGGGCAGGTCCGCGACGATCAGGGCACGCTTGGTGCCCCGGACGACCGCGGCGGAGAGGATCGCGATCTCGTCCATCGTGACGGGCACGGTGGTCTCGTAGCCGAGATGGCAGTTGCCCATGGAGTCGCCGACGAGCATGACCGGGATTCCGGCCTCGTCGAAGACGGACGCGGTCATCGCGTCGTAGGCGGTGAGCATGGGCCACTTCTCGCCGCGCTCGGTGGCGGCGGCGATGTCATGGATGGAGATACGGCGGGTGCTCTTGCCTCCGTACAGCGCCTTGCTGCTGTCGGTGGGGGCCCCCGCGGGGGATGTTGCGGACTGGTTCCGCGCAGCCTGAAGCGACATTGCGAACGGCTCCTTCGTCATCTCGAGGCGCCCTGACGGCGTCCCCGGACCGGTTCCATGGTGGCATCCCGTGACGGTCCACGGGAAGTGGGCCCGCACATGACGGTGAGCGCATGGCCGGAAGGCGGCCTCACCGGTCACATGTTTCCAATACGAGACGGTCTCGTATCGAAATCGGATAAGCTCCTTGCCATGTCGATACCGTCCGGTGCTCGCGCTGCCGAATCCCAGATCCCGGAGGCGGTCCACCGTCGCCGCTGGGCGATCCTCGTCGTCCTGATGTTCAGCCTGCTCATCGTCGTGCTGGACAACTCGATCCTGAACGTCGCGGTCAAGACCATCGCCAGCCCCGCACCCACGGGCCTCGGGGCCACCCAGAGCGAGCTGGAATGGGCGATCAACGCCTACACGCTCGTCTTCGCCGGACTCCTCTTCACCGCGGGCCTGCTCGGCGACCGCATCGGCCGCAAGAAGGTGCTGCTCTTCGGCATCCTGCTCTTCGGCGTCGGCTCCGCGCTGGCCGCCATGTCCGGCTCGCCCGCCCAGCTGATCACCTGGCGTGCCCTGATGGGCTTCGGCGCCGCGTTCGTCATGCCGGCCACCCTCGCCGTCCTGATGAACGTCTTCGAGCGCGACGAGCAGCCCAGGGCCATCGGCATCTGGGCGGGCAGTGTCGGTGTGGCCATCGCGATCGGCCCGATCACCGGCGGACTGCTGCTCGAACACTTCTGGTGGGGTTCGATCTTCCTGGTCAATGTGCCCGTGGTGATCGTGGCGCTGATCGCGATGATGCTGCTGGTGCCGGACTCCAGGGACCCGAGCCCGGGCCGGACCGACCCGCTCGGTGTCGCGCTCTCCATCGTCGGCCTGGTGCTGCTGGTGTACGGCATCATCCGCGGCGGCCAGCTCGCCGACTTCACCGAACCCGTCGTGCTCCTGTCGAGCCTCGGCGGTCTGCTCGTCCTGGCCGGGTTCGTCTGGCACGAGAAGCACAGCACCCACCCGGCCATCGACATCTCGTACTTCAAGGAGCCGTCGTTCGCCGCGGCCGTCGCCGCCATAGCGCTGGTCTTCTTCGCCCTGATGGGGGTGACCTTCTTCTCCGCCTTCTACATGCAGAGCGTGCGCGGCTGGAGCGCGCTCCAGGCGGGTCTGATGCTGCTGCCGCTGGCCGCCACCCAGATCATCTTCGCGCCCCGGGCCCGGCTGTTCGTCGACCGCTTCGGCGCCCGCGCCACCTGCACCGTCGGCATGCTGCTGGTCGCGGTCGGACTGGCGGCGTTCGCGCTGTTCGACGGCACCACACCGGTCTGGGTGCTGTGTCTGCTCTTCTTCGTCCAGGGCACGGGCATGGCGCATGTGATGACGCCGGTCACCGTCTCGGTGATGCAGGCGCTGCCCCGGGAGAAGGCCGGTTCCGGATCGGCCGTCAACAACACCTTCCGGCAGGTCGGCGGGGCGCTCGGGGTCGCCGTGCTCGGCTCGGTGCTCTCCACCGTCTACCGGGGCGACATCGAGGGGCACCTCGGCGCGGTCCCGGCCGGTGCCAGGGCGGCGGCGGGGGAGTCGATCGAGGCGACGCTCGGCATCGCGGAGAAGATGGGCCCGGCGGGCGCCCCGCTGGTCGCCTCGGCCAACGAGGCGTTCCTGAAGGCCATGCATGTCACCGCCGTCGGTTCGGCGACCATCGCCCTGGTGGGTGCCCTCGTGGTCGCGCTGTTCCTGCCGGGGAAGCCGCGCGCCGAACCGGGGCCCGGCGGATCCGGCGAGGGCGACCGGTCGGTGCGCGCGGCGGGGGCGGGCCGGTGAGACCGGCGGCCCGGAAGACCTGAGAGCGCCGCCCCGGGAACCGGGCGGACCCCCGGAACCGGGGGCGGCGCACTGAGCCACCGCCACCGTCGGCGAGAATCGGGACGGCGGTCGGACGGTGCGGCGAGAGGTGGAGCGACGTGCGGGTACAGGCACAGGTACAGGACCGGGACCAGCCGTTCCGGGAGGATTCGGAACCACGACGGGGCCGGCCGCGCAGCGCGGCGGCCGAGCGGGCGATCCTGGACGCCGTCGTCGAACTGCTGGAGGCCGGTGAGCCCCTGGCGGGCCTGTCCATCGAGCGGATAGCCCGGACCGCGGGGGTCGGCAAGGCGACCATCTACCGGCGGTGGAGCGGCAAGGAAGAACTCTTCGTCGATGTCCTGAACGACATGGAGCCGCCGGAACCCGCCGTCTCCGGCACCGCCGGGCTCGACGACCTGCGGCTGCTGCTGGAATCGCTGCGCAGGCGCGGCCTGGCCCAGCGCTCCTCGGTCCTGCTGCACAACGTGTTCGCGCAGATGAAGAGCCACCCCAAGCTGTGGGCGGAGTACCACTGCAACGTCATTGCGCCCCGCCGCGTCGCCATGCTGGCCGCCGTGCAGCGCGCGGTCGACGCCGGCGAACTCCGCGCGGACCTGGACGTGGGGCTGATGGACGACCTGTTCCTGGGGCCCATGCTCGTACGCACCGTCCACCGGCCCGACGCGCCGCTGCCCGAGGACCTCGCCGACCGCATCGTCCAGGTCCTGGTCGAGGGCCTGGCGCCCCGCCCGGCCGACGACGCCTGACACTTCCGGGCACCCGGCACTCCCGGGCGCCTGACACTCCCGGACCCGGAAACCGGAATCGGACCCGTCCGATTGTGATCGTTCTGTCACAAGCCCGTATGGCCCCCGCCCGGTCGGAACCCGGCGGACCCCGCCCTTCGTCCTCGTGGCAGTACAGCCGTCGTCGACGGCAGGAATCTCGCCGCCCATCGCCTAGGGTCGTGGACGCGGCGACATGCACGGCAAGGCAGTGAGGACAGCGCGATGGTGCAGGCGTACGGAGCGGACACCGGGAACGACCGTGCGGAACCGGAACCGGAGCGTGCCGGGACGGGATCCCGCCTCCGGGACCTGCGCGACAGGTGGACCCGCGACCCGGGCATCTGGCGGCGCGGCATCGTCCTCGCCCTCTGCTCGGTCCTCCTCACCCTCGTGATGGTCTTCCACGCCAGGATCCCGAACACCATCGGCAACCTGGGCAGCCTCTCCGAGACGTTCCTGCCGTGGATCGGGGTGTTCGTCCCGCTGCTGCTGGTCCTGGGCCTGGTGCGCCGCTCGGCGACCGCGCTGATCGCCCTGCTGCTGCCGGTCGTGGTCTGGGTCAACGTCTTCGGCGGTCTGCTCACCGACAAGTCCGGCAGCGGCGGCGACCTCACCGTGGCCACCCACAACGTCAACGCCGACAACCCCGATCCCAAGGGCACCGCCCGTAAGGTCGCGGACTCCGGCGCCGACGTCATCGCCCTGGAGGAGCTGCCGAGCGGCAAGGTGGCGAGCTACGAGGCGGCACTCGCCGACCGCTACCCGTACCACTCGGTGCAGGGGACCGTCGGCCTGTGGAGCAAGTACCCGATGAGCGGCACGAAGCCGGTCGACATCAAGATGGGCTGGACCCGGGCGATGCGCTCCACGGTGACGACCCCGAAGGGCGAGGTCGCCGTCTACGTGGCGCATCTGCCGTCCGTACGGGTCAAGCTGCACGCCGGATTCACCGCCAACCAGCGCGACGACAGCGCGGACGCCCTGGGCGAGGCCATCGCCGACGAACGGCTCGGCAAGGTGATCCTGCTCGGCGACCTCAACGGCACGATGAACGACCGCGCGCTGAACGGAGTCACCGCCCAGATGCGCTCCACCCAGGGCGCGGCCGGCGACGGCTTCGGCTTCAGCTGGCCGGCCTCGTTCCCGATGGCGCGGATCGACCAGATCCTGGTGAAGGGCGTCGAACCGATGTCCTCGTGGACGCTTGCGGCGACGGACAGCGACCACCTGCCGATCGTGGCGCGCGTGGAACTGTGACGCGGCGGGCCGTTCCGTCCCGCCGAGGGCGAACCGTGGCGCGCTGAGCCGTTCCGCCCCACCGAGGGGAGACCGTGGCGCGCTGAGCCGTTCCGCCCCACCGAGGGGAGACCGTGGCGCGCTGAGCCGTTCCGCCACCGAGGACGGACTCTGACGAAATGGTCCGTTCACCCGCGGGAACAAACCGTCTGAGAGAATTTGTTCCGTTCGGGAACCAAGGGCGTCCGGCGATGGCGCCGGACCGGCCACGCGTCGGCCCGCCCGGTTCCCTCCTCTGCCTCCCGCCCACCGGTCCGCCCTGCCCGGCCGGGGCGGGCCCGGCTTTCCTGCGGAAAGGTCTCTCCTCATGCCCCTGGCCCTGCTCGCACTCGCGGTGAGCGCCTTCGGCATCGGTACCACGGAGTTCGTGATGATGGGCCTGCTGCCCAATGTCGCGGACGACCTGGGCACCTCCGTACCCACCGCCGGCTACCTCGTCTCGGCGTACGCGATCGGCGTCGTGGTGGGAGCCCCGCTGCTCACCGCCGTCGGCTCCCGGATCCCGCGCAAGCGGATGCTCCTGCTGCTGATGGCCCTCTTCACGGTCGGCAACCTCGCCTCCGCGTTCGCCCCCGGCTTCGGCTGGCTGCTCGGCGGACGGTTCCTGGCCGGGCTGCCGCACGGGGCGTTCTTCGGCGTCGGCGCGGTCGTCGCGGCCCGGCTGGTCCCCGAGGGGCGCCGGGCGCGGGCCGTGGCCACCATGTTCCTCGGCCTCACCGTCGCCAATGTCGTCGGTGTCCCGGCGGCCACCCTGCTCGGCCAGCACCTCGGCTGGCGGGCCACGTTCCTGGTCGTCGCGGCGATCGGGCTCTGCGCACTGGCGGCGCTCGCCCGGCTCGTACCGCAGGTGCCCGTCGACGCCCACCAGGGCCTGGGCCGGGAGCTGCGCGCCCTCGGCGACCGCCAGGTGCTGCTCGGCCTGCTCACCGCCGTGTTCGGCTTCGCCGGAGTCTTCGCCGTGTACTCCTACCTCTCGGCCATGACGACCGAGGCGATGGGCTTCGGCGAGTCCGCGGTGACGCCGGTGCTCGCGCTCTTCGGCATCGGCATGACGCTCGGCGCACTCGCGGCGGGACCGCTCACGGACCGGGCGCTGCGGCCGACGCTGTACGGATCGCTCGGCGCGCTCGCCGTCGTCCTCGCCCTCTTCCCGTTCGCCGTCCATGTGCGGTGGGCCGCGCCGGTGCTGGTGGTGCTGCTCGGCGGGGTCGGCTTCATGACGACCACGCCGCTCCAGATGCTGGTCATGAACAAGGCCAAGGACGCCCCGACCCTGGCGTCCGCCTCCAACCACTCCGCGTTCAACCTCGCCAACGCGGGCGGCGCCTGGCTGGGCGGCGCCGCGATCGCGGCGGGCTGGGGGTGGACCTCCCCGGCCCTGGTCGGCGCGGCCCTCGCGGTCGCCGGCCTGGCGGTGGCGGTCACGGCGGGCCTGCTGGACCGGGAACGCGCACCGGGCGCGTCGAGGGTGGTGGCCCGTGCGGACGCGCGGCCCGCGCGGGACGACACCCGGGTGGACGCGCGCTGAAACGCGCGGGCGCGGTGACCGGGCGGACCC